>CAIRBC010000073.1 GCA_903876685.1 uncultured Nitrosomonadales bacterium
AGGTGTGGCATATTTGCCATGCCCGTTAGGATAAATAATCAATTTGTGGTGGCTAGAAACACACTGGAAGCCTTTAAGACTGCGGTCACGGAACCCACTGTCAAACTCATCGACTTGACGCTATCAAGCGTTATCACAGCGCCAAGGGCATTAATATATGAATGTTAGACCTGACGATCACTTCCAGATAAAATAACGCAACAGGAACATTAGTCAGAAAATACCTGTCTATAGCGCGTTGCCTTACCACAGAATTATTTGGTCTTTGAAATAATAAATGAGATTCATCGTCCGTTACTGGTCATCGCTGCTGCCAATGGAGTTCCGCAACCCGGATGGTTCGCCACGCCTGGTTGATTATTCCATTCACCCGCCAAGCAGACTGGGCCTGCACAATGCACTGCTTTCTTATCACGACAGGGTTGAAATCCTCAAGTCACTGGGGGGCACTTATGAGTGCGAGGTACTGGTGGTGGAAGGGGAGAAAACACAATTACTAACACAGGAACTGGCCAATAAAATGTTCCATCACTTGCCGCCTGGCGAAGTGAAATGGACGACCATTTGCGAATTTTTACTGCCCCCAGACTCGGATATGCCACACACTACGGTGCCACACACTACGCTGCCACACACTACGCTGCCACAAACTGCGGAGCCAAAACCTGCCGCTCATGAAGCCACTTCACATGACCGTCAGCTGCATTTGTTCGAATATGCGCATGTGCCGGCCAATGACAACGCGACGCATCACGACCTGGATATAGATGCCTGAAGTGGCGCACCTCTCAGCCTGTCCAACTGCCAGTGCTTTACCGCCCAGGCGAGCACTTCAGCCGCACTGCCCTGCAGCAATTCGACGGGAGGTTGCTGATGCAGAAATTGCAGTATTCCATATAAGGTCTGGACTATCTGGTCAGTAGTGACGGCTGGTGCCCGTGTCTGCTTGCCGAGTTTTTCACCTGCTGAGTTTAGCGCGACCGGCAAGTGCATATAATGCGGGCTGGCCAGTTGCAGCAAGCGCTGCAAATATATCTGACGCGGCGTGGAGAGTTGCAGATCAGAACCTCTGACCACTTGCGTAATGCCTTGAAACGCATCATCCACCACCACCGCCAGTTGATATGCATACAGTCCGTCGGCGCGCTTAACCACAAAATCACCGATTTCCTGTTGCAAATTCTGACTCAAAAAACCATGCAGCACATCACTGAAGCCTACCGGATAATCCCCGGTACGAACCCGCCAGGCGCGAGCCGAACGTCCGGATGGTAAGCCTTGGCGGCAGGTGCCCGGATAAATTTGTCCGTCTATGCCCTGCTGCGATGAGTCGGCAATTTCCCGGCGGGTACAGCCACAAGGGTACGCCACTGTGCTTTCCTGTAACTGATGCAAAGCCGCTGCATATGCCCCGGTGCGCGTACTCTGGTAAATAACCGTTTCGTCCCAATACAGTCCGAAGGCTTCCAGCGTGCGCAAGATGTCATCCGCAGCCCCGATGACACAACGAGGCTGATCGAGATCTTCGATACGCACCAGCCAGCTGCCGTTATGCTGCTTTGCGTCCAGAAAACTACCCACCGCAGCAACCAGCGAACCGAAATGCAATGAACCGGTCGGTGAAGGCGCAAAACGCCCGCGATAACTGGAAAGCGGCATCAATCAAAAATGGTCAGGCAGCTACCTCTTCTTCAACAAATGTCAGCCCTACCTTGCCATCGATGATATCAACGGCAACCTTGCCGCCATTTGCCAACCTGCCGAACAACAGTTCATCGGCCAGCGCCGAGCGGATGGTGTCCTGGATCAGACGTGCCATCGGGCGTGCGCCCATCAGCGGATCGAATCCATGTTTGGCCAGATGCTCCTTGAGTATATCGCTAAACACGATTTCGACTTTCTTGTCGTGCAATTGCTCTTCGAGCTGCATCAGGAATTTGTCTACCACCCGCAAGATAACTTCGTGATCGAGTGGCGCAAAGGAAATGATCGCATCCAGACGATTGCGGAATTCCGGGGTAAACATACGTTTTATGTCGGCCATTTCATCGCCTGCCGTAGCAACCTTGGTGAAGCCTATCTGTACCTTGTTCAGTGCTTCAGCGCCTGCATTGGTGGTCATCACGATTACCACATTGCGAAAATCCGCCTTGCGGCCATTGTTATCGGTCAGCGTGCCGTGATCCATCACCTGCAACAGGATATTGAATATATCCGGGTGTGCTTTTTCAATTTCGTCCAGCAACAGCACCGCATGCGGCTGCTTGGTGATCGCTTCGGTGAGCAGCCCCCCCTGCTCGAAACCCACATAGCCGGGTGGTGCACCAATCAGGCGCGATACCGCATGCCGCTCCATATATTCGGACATATCGAAGCGATGCAGTGGCATGCCCATACTATAGGCCAGTTGGCGCGCAACTTCGGTCTTGCCTACCCCGGTAGGACCGGAGAACAGGAAGCTGCCGATGGGTTTTTGCGGATTGCCCAAGCCACTGCGCGACATCTTGATGGCGGTCGCCAGCGAATCTATCGCCTTGTTCTGACCAAACACCACCGCCTTCAAATCACGATCCAGCATCTTCAGTGCATTTCGGTCATCACTGGATACGCTGCGCGGCGGTATACGCGCAATCTTGGAAATTATTTCCTCAATTTCATGCTTGCCGATGATTTTTTTCTGTCTGGATTTCGGCAAAATGCGCTGCGCTGCACCCGCTTCGTCAAGCACGTCGATCGCCTTGTCCGGCAAATGGCGGTCGTTGATGAAGCGCGCGGAAAGCTCTGCCGCACTGGTTAACGCGGCAGAACTATATTTGACGCTATGATGTTCCTCGAAGCGCGATCTCAGTCCCTTGAGTATCTGTATGGTCTGCTCCACCGAGGGTTCAGGCACATCGATTTTCTGGAAACGGCGTGCCAGGGCATGATCTTTTTCAAAGACACCGCGATATTCCTGATAGGTGGTCGCACCGATGCATTTCAACTGACCATTGGACAGCGCCGGTTTGAGCAGATTGGAAGCATCCATCGTACCACCTGAAGCAGCACCTGCACCGATCAACGTATGAATTTCATCGATAAACAAGATGGCGTTGGGCATACTGGCCAATTCCTTCAACACCGCCTTTAGCCGCTGCTCGAAATCACCGCGATATTTGGTACCCGCCAGCAGTGAACCCATGTCCAGCGAATAAACACGCGAATTCTTGAGGATATCTGGCACTGATTCCTCGACGATGCGGCGCGCCAGTCCTTCGGCGATAGCCGTTTTACCGACCCCTGCCTCGCCCACCAGCAGCGGATTATTTTTGCGTCTCCTGCACAAGGTCTGAATGACCCGCTCCAGTTCGATGTCGCGCCCGATCAGCGGATCAATCTTTCCCGACAGCGCATGTGCATTAAGATCCAGCGTGTAATTTTTCAGTACGCCCTCTTCGGATGCAGTCTGTTCAGTCTCGGTATCACCATGCGGCAAAGCGGTACTGTTGGCTTCGTTTTTCGAAATACCATGCACAATATAATTGACCACATCCAACCGGTTGACACCCCGTTCCGTCAGAAAATGTACCGCATGCGATTCCTTTTCGCCAAACAATGCGGCGAGTATGTTGGCACCGGACACTTCCTTTTTCTGGGTGGATTGCACATGCAATATCGCGCGCTGAATCACACGCTGAAAGCCAACCGTCGGCTGTGTGTCCACATCCTTGTCTCCGAGGATCATCGGCGTATGTTTGTCGATAAACACCGAAATGACCTGGCGTAACTCCTCTATATCGACATTGCAGGAACGTAGCACCCGCGCTGCGGAAGCATTATCCAACATGGCGAGCAGCAAATGTTCAACCGTAATCAACTCGTGTCGCTTCTGCCTGGCCTCGACAAAAGCCATGTGCAAACTGACTTCCAATTCTTGCGCTATCATTTTACATTCCCTCCGTACCGCATCGTAATGGATGCCCGTGTTGTCTTGCGAAGCGTAACACCTGAGCAACCTTGGTTTCTGCAACGTCCAGTGAATACACACCACAGGGCGCTGAACCTTCATTATGCACTTTAAGCATGATTTGAAAAGCACGTTCGCGATTCATCGAAAAAAAACGTTCCAGAACCTCGATCACAAATTCCATCGTTGTATAGTCGTCGTTAAACAAAATCACCTTGTACATACGCGGCGGTTTTGTCTTTGCACGTTCCGGTGCAAGCACCGAGCTATTTTGCTGTTTGATTGCCATAAGTTGATTCTATCTATTCTGACACTCTCAAGGTTAATATAGTTAACGATTAACGGTGATTTTTCAAGTCAAATCGAAATATTTTAATAACCCTCTTGACGATAATGACCAAACAAGAGTAAAAAGGGCGCTGGTGTTTGATTCAAAGTATCTGCAGTACTGGTTTCGCCGTGTGCGATCTATGATTCAAACAGTTTCGCGGGGGGGTTCCCCGTTTTTTAGCAAGGATGCAAACACATGGCAACGGGTACAGTTAAGTGGTTCAATGATGCAAAAGGTTTCGGTTTTATTACGCCAGATGATGGCAGCGAAGATTTGTTCGCACACTTTTCCGCAATCAACATGAGCGGATTCAAGTCACTAAAAGAAGGACAAAAAGTGACTTTCGAAGTAGTTCAAGGCCCAAAGGGCAAGCAAGCATCCAACATCCAGGCACCTTGATCGGTACTGATGCTTGAAAAAAGCCTGGCGGAAGTGCCAGGCTTTTTTATTGATTTCCTCGCACTTCGTCAAGGCTAGCGGAAATGTCGGGCGCAAAATAATGTGCCCGACCTACAGGCCTAACTACCCACTAGCCACCCTCCAACTTCATCCACAGGCAGGCGTTTTTGCTGGCTCGATTAATATCGGCAAGCTGTTGCGTGTGCATCGCCAATTCATCCTCACTGGCTTGCAAAACCCGCAACCTGGGACGAGCAGCATCCAGGCTAAATATCACGGGCTGGCGAACTTTAGGCGTATCCTCATAACCAAGCAGGCTTTTTTGTCCGCGTGTCATCGCAAAATAGACTTCAGCCAACAGCTCCGTATCGAGCAGCGCTCCATGCAGCGTGCGATGCGCATTATCTATTTCATAGCGACTGCACAACGCGTCCAGGCTATTTTTCTTGCCTGGATGCATTTCACGGGCAATTTTCAGCGTATCCGTGACATTATTCAACAGCGGCGGCAACCCCAGCAAGGCCAGTTCATGATTGAGAAAACTCATGTCAAAAGGCGCATTATGAATAATCAGTTCTGCGCCCTCGATGAATTCAAGAAAACTTGCGACTATATCGGCAAATTTCGCCTCATTCTGCAAACGCTCATAGGTCAGACCATGCACTGCGGCGGCACCCGCATCGATTTCGCGCTCAGGGTTCAGATAGCGATGAAAGCGGCGCAGCGAGACACGCCGACCCTCCAGTTCGATACCTGCCAGTTCGATGATACGATGCCCCTGTCTGGGATCCAGACCGGTCGTTTCAGTATCAACCACAATCTTACGCATGAGCTTTAGCCTGCATCAACTCAACACCACGATTCGCCAGATCGTCAGC
>CAIRBC010000074.1 GCA_903876685.1 uncultured Nitrosomonadales bacterium
CTTGCGGGAGAGGGATGGGGAGATAACCAGCCACTTGGTTGCTGTCTTTTAGCAACCTAGTGGAGTGGCTAGTGGGTTCATCAGGGAAACGGGCATGATGGGTTTCATCATCAGGGGTGGCAATTTGCCATGCCCGTTAGACATTTTAAGTACCGCGACAACCAATTTACACACGTCAAGTCAGTAAGCAGTCTTTTTATTCATTCCTCAACCGTTGAGTAATTTCCTCGACTGCCAGTGGCTTTGCATAAAAATATCCTTGAATAATCCGTGCGCCGATAGTGGTCAGGAAGTCTCGCTGCTCCGCTGTTTCTACCCCTTCGACCACCACATCCACAGCCAGATTTTCTCCTAGCGACAAAATCGTCTTTACGATAGCCGCGTCCTGACGATTGCTGGGCAGTCCATCGACAAAGCTCTTGTCGATTTTGAAACAGGTAATCGGGAAGTTCTTCAGGTGTCCCAGTGAAGAATAACCGGTACCAAAATCATCGATAGAAATCGATATCCCCATCTTGCGCAAGGCCTCCATCACAGGCAGGATCGTCACGCCCAATTCCAGGGCACCTTCGGTCAGTTCAAGTTCCAACTTGTCTGCGGACAAGCCATTTTCCGTCAAGATCCGTTGCACATAATCGACCAGCGCGTGATTCAGCTGCGAAGGAGAAAGGTTGACCGCCACCCGTGGAAAAGAAATACCGGCTTTCTGCCACTGAGCCATTTGTAGGCAGGCCGCCTGAAGCACCCACTCTCCAAGCTGGTTGATCAGACCCAATTCTTCTGCCAACTGGATAAAGGTGGCGGGGTTGAGCATACCACGCTGGGGATGCTGCCAGCGTACCAGTGCCTCCAAGCCGACGATCTTGCCGGTTTTGGTATTTACCTGTGGCTGGTAATCCAAAAAGAATTCATTGAAGCGCAGCGCACGGTTAAGTTCGCTGACGATCTCGAATTTCTTTTTGTTTTCATCGGCATGTAACTCGGTGAAAAACTCGAAGCCGTTACGCCCGCCGGCCTTGACCCGGTACATCGCCGTGTCTGCGGCCTTGACCAGATCGGTGGTATCATTGGCATCATCCGGAAAGATGCTGATGCCGATGCTCAAGGTAGGCTCCAGTTCGTGACCTTCAATCTGCAGCGGTTGCTTGACCACCTCCAGAATACGACGAATCGAATCCGCCAGTGCCGTTGTTCCGGTAATGTTATCCATCGCCAGCACGAATTCATCACCGCCCCAGCGCGACAACAGATCCACGTTGCTGCACTCCGAAGAGATACGGGTCGCTATCGCCTTGAGAAACAGATCACCTACCGCATGGCCAAGCGTATCGTTGATGATCTTGAAGCGATCCAGATCGATGAAGGCAACAGCAACTTTATACCCCCCGTTACGCTTGGCACGCTCCAGTGCCTGATTGAGATGATCGACGAATTTGCTGCGATTCGCCAAGCCAGTCAAGGCGTCATAATTGGCCAGATGATACAAATGCTCCTCGGCTTGCTTGGCCTTGGACACATCGGAAAAAACAGCTATGTAATTTTTAGGATTGCCCAGATTATCCAGAATCAGGGTGATACTGCCCCATTGCGGGTAAATTTCACCATTCTTGCGACGGTTCCAGATTTCGCCCGCCCAATAATGTTTCTCCTCCAAAGCGGCATACATGGAATCATAGTAATTCGGGGTATGTACTCCCGACTTCAGGATCCGTGGCGTTTGCCCGATCACTTCCTCCTGTGTATAACCGGTGATAGCGGTGAAAGCACGGTTCACGGAGACAATTTGTCGTTGTACATCGGTCACCATGACCGCCTCGGAAGCTTCATTGATGATGGCGTCGCTGTAAGACTCGACCTCGTCTGACTTGCTTTCGGCAATCACATCGCCATCCCAGTTATTGTCAAACTGATACATCATCACCCGGTCGTAGCCGGTCAGGAGTCTGACCTGATGGACAACTTTTTGAGTGTAGCGACTGATGTCTGCCTCTGCGTCCAATTGCCATAACGCATCTCTGATGGGGATGAACAATTTCTGAAACAGATCATCATGTCCTCTTTCATCCTGCTCAATCTCCACAATCCACAGCGCTCCCGATTGCGAAATCTGTGCATCCAGGTTCACCATCCGGCCATTGCGCAGCAGATCAAAGGTGGTAATCGCAGTACGGCGCCAATCTCCGGAATTGAATAACAGGCGAATGCCCTGTGCCTGTTGTTCACCTACCAGTAAAGAGAAAGGCTTGCCGATCAGTGATACTGGCGAATAGGGGAACCAGGTGCTGACATTCACGCTGACATGGCTGATCAGCAGTCCTTGATCATCCAGTGCAAGCAATAATCCTTTGGGCTGAATATAGCCGACCTGATGAATGGCCTCACGCTCGCAATTCTTCAGCGCCTCTTCCAGTTCCAGTGAATTAATCGCAGTATCAAGGACTGCCATTGAGCGCTTCCTCAAACTTGACAAAGGTCAACACTGCAGCCTCTTCTGCTGCCTGGCACAGGGTTTCATTGTCTTGAACGGTGTCAGCGAACCGACCAAACGCTTCCCACAGACAACCGGTGTCGGCGCCATAGCCATTAAAAAATCTGGAACCCTGACTGGAACTCAAGGCAAGATGCTGCTTAAGGGATTTTGCGACCACCTGACCACCCAGCGAAGCCCCTTCGAGCGGATAAAGCACCCCGATCAACTGGCCAATATTCAGAATTTCCGGGAATTCGACGGGATACGCGGGTAGTCCAGGTTCTACCTGAAAATAATTCAGATCCTCACGTAACCAGGGCAGTTTCAAGCGACTTGCATAGTCGAAGGGAACGGGATGGTGTTGCATAAACTGCTGAATACGCAGCTCCAAGACCTGGTAAAGATGAAAATAAGCTTTCAGTACCGTCAGATAGCGCTCAAACGGATAGTCTGGTTCAGTCAAACCAACCAATAGCGGATGATGATTGATACGCACATGAAACGGGTGCGTGCTACGTCTCAGTCGAACCTGCACACTGAGGGCTTCTACTACCGCTAATTTGTCTGACATTGGGTGATTACTTTCGGATTTCATGATTTGAAGGTATTGCTGCGCCGCCAAAGCATCAATCATCGTTCAGCAATACGACTAATAATCGATACCGGCGGGGAACTATAGAGACTTTAAGAAAATAGCTGAGGCCCTGAATTATCGTTTACCTGAATTATCGTTTACCTGAATTATCGTTTACCCTGAATTATCGTTTACCTGGAAAAATTCAGCGGCAGCTTATTTTACACCAAGCTTGCCTAGAGCCAACCCTAGTTTTTTATCGGTTTTCATGATATGGCCAGTAAGCCAGTCACGCAAGAAAGTCATCAGTTCGGCAGAAACCACTGCGTTACCTGAATCGAATTTCTTCTTGAAGTCGCCCGCAGTCTGAACGAACTTGCTATGTTCCAGCTTGTGCGCTGGGGTATCTTCATATTTGTGCAACGCCATCAGTTTTTCCTCGTAGCTGAAGTGAAAAACCGTGTAATTAACCAGTTCTGACAGCACTTTGCCCATCACAGCGGCGCCCTTGCCAGCCTGCATGGCATCGTTAAGCTGATTGATCAAGTCGATGAGTTTCTTGTGCTGATTGTCCTGTTCGCTGATGGTTGTAGAAAACATGTTTGACCAAGTAATAAGTGCCATTTCAATATCCTTAATATAAGTAATTTTTTAACAAAATTTTCACTCGGCAGGCTGCCGGGTTCTAGTCTGCGAGAGCAAATCCACAGCCGTACGAGATAGTTTGACTGACGTTTGCAATACCTTTTCCGCAGCCCTGTCGGTATTTTCGGTCATATCCAAAACCTGAGTCACCCCATCGATGACGTTATTCGCCAGTTGTGACTGCTCGTCAATCTGCACCTTCAGTTGTGAAACTTTTTCCAGAGTGTTGCGCGATTCCTGGCGTATGGCACGCAGCACTTCGGAAGCCAGACTGGCTTTCCGGGCGCCCTGCTCCATCTGCGGCATAGCCTGACTTATGCCTTGAAACGCGTCTCGAGTCTGCTCCTGCATGAAGTGTATCGTCTCAGCAATTTCACGTGTTGATTGCGCTGTCCGGTCTGCCAGCTTGCGTACCTCGTCCGCCACTACCGCAAAACCTCGCCCTTGTTCTCCTGCCCGAGCCGCCTCGATCGCCGCATTGAGCGCCAACAGATTAGTTTGCTCGGCAATTTCCTTGATAGACGTGACAACCTTGGCAATATCCTGAGCATGGCTGGTCAGCGTGTGAATCTGCTGAGCAGCAAGCCGCATCGCTTCGACAATGGAACCCATGGCCTGCATCGCGTCCTGAACCACCGTTTCGCCGTCCGCGGTCAGGTTGGTCGCCTTGATCGAAATACCCTCGGTATCACGAGTCAAATCGGAAACGACCTGAATGCGCTGTGACATATCGCTCATTACCTGTCGGGTATCATTGATGGATGCGGCCTGCATTTGCGAAGTAAACAAGATTTCGTTGGCACCAGCGGCAAGCTGCTCGGCTTCTGAATTGATCTTCTCCACATTGGCGGTGATTCCCTTTGCAGTCTTTTCAACCTGCTCGGCCAATTTTTCCACCGAGGCTACAATGGAATGGATGTCATGATTTTCTGACATCCTGGAGGTGCTGTGAGTGCCTTCGGCAACCGCTCTGGCGAAACTGGCGGTACGTTCAATCCCGGAGCCAAGGATACGCAGCAGAGCATGACGTCCATAGAAATAACTGGTTAACGGGATCAAAATTAAAACCAAACAAAATATCAGCAGATTTGAATCCGAGCCGAAGGGCAGTATGCTATTCGTGAAGAAAAACAGGATACCCACTACGATCATCACCAACAAGGGCGGGAGTGCAAGCATTCTTGCTTCAGCTGATAAAACAAGATAATTTTTCATGATTTTTCTTGAAGGCTGATTTCGGTTTGGATAACGCTCGCTGCTGGCGACAGGGTTTCTGCTTAATTCAAAAGGAACGCTAAAGGCATTACTCTGAATTATTTGAAACTATAACAATTTCACTTTTACCCAACAATTCACCTTAGTAGGTAATTGAATTACCCACTAGTAGGTAATCACAAAGGTGGACTTTGCTATAATTTCCTCAGGATATGACATTATCGCCAGGTCGGGTTCTCCCTCCGGGGACTAGAGCTTAGCTTAACCCGACGCCTACGCTTAACGTGAAACTCGCGCAGCGATCGTCTTCTCCCTCGCCCGCTTGCGGGAGAGGGATGGGGAGAGGGAAACGGGCATGATGGGTTTCATCATCAGGGGTGGCAATTTGCCATGCCCGTTA
>CAIRBC010000075.1 GCA_903876685.1 uncultured Nitrosomonadales bacterium
AAACGGGCATGATGGGTTTCATCATCAGGGGTGGCAATTTGCCATGCCCGTTAGAGGAATTAGCGATGAAAGCAAAATTTGCAATATTGGCAGCACTTTATTGCCTGACGGCCGCTGCCTCAGAGGCACCCTGGTATAAATGGAGAAATACCGAAGACAGGACGATATTATGCGCACAAAATCCCCCCGGCGAAGCCTGGGAGTTGTTTGACGGGCCCTATATGGAATCGCGTTGCAAGAAGTCCGGGAATCCGCAATAGCATTGTTGCACAATCAACCAGAAGCCTTCCCGGTGAAGCAAGCAAAGGGTTAGGCTGTTTTTTTACCGGGCTTGTGATTGTTGCAATATCAGCTCAAATTCCTCAGGCGGTACCGCTTTGGAATATAAAAATCCCTGCGCATAGTCGCAACCTGCTGCCACTAGCAGCGCTTGCTGTTCGGGTGTTTCCACACCCTCGGCGATCACTTTTATACCCAGCTTATGAGCCATCACCACAATGGCTTCAGACAAGGCCAGATCATTGGGATCGGTGACCAGGTCGCGAATGAAAGACTGATCGATTTTCAAATAGTCAATATCGAATTTCTTGAGATAGGATAAGGACGAATAACCGGTGCCAAAATCATCAATCGAGACCTGGATGCCGGCGTTATGCAGCGTAATTAGCGCGCCGTTAATCTGCAGATTTGCATCCATTAGTAATCCCTCGGTGATTTCGATGGCAATGCAATCACCGGGAAGTTCATGTTCTTGCAAGTGAGCCAGCCATGCAGCATGTTCATCGCCGTCTTTGTAAAATTGCACCGGTGACTTGTTCACGCTGATCTGCAGTTGCGGGTTATAACATTTTCTCCAGCGTTTCAGCCAGCGCATGGACTCATAAAACACCCAGTCACCGATCTCGAAAATGAGTCCGGATTCTTCGGCCAGTGGAATGAATTCCGCCGGGCTGATCAGTCCCCGCTCCGGATGTCGCCAGCGAATCAAGGCTTCTGCCTTATGAATATGACCGGTAGCAAGATTCACGATAGGCTGGAAATAAACCATGAATTGACCAGCAGACAACGCGCCACGCATATCGTTGATTACCCTGAGCCTGGCCAGTGCCTCTTCTTCCAGCGCACGGGTGAAATAGCTATGGCGGTTGCGCCCCTGCTTCTTGGCGACATACATCGCCTGGTCGGCATTTTTCAGCAAATCTTCGCTACTGAGGGCATCATTCGGGTAGACAGCGATGCCGATGCTGGCCGAGACATAACCCATTTCTTCTTTCAAATGAAAAGGTTCGGCAATTGCCCGGGCAATGGATTGGGCAATGCGTTCGATGCTGCCTGTGCCTTCAAGATCGGGCAGGATGACGACAAATTCATCTCCGCCCACGCGAGCCACGGTATCGGTGATGCGCACGCAGTCCAAAATTCGGCGAGCTGCTTCTACCAGCAAAATATCGCCAATGTTATGACCCAGCGTATCGTTTATTTCCTTGAAGTGGTCCAGGTCAATCAGCAAGATGGCGAGTGGCAGCTTGCTGCGCTGGGCGTTATTGAGTTCATGCAACAGGCGCTGCTGGAACATGTGGCGATTGGGCAAGGTGGTCAGTGCATCGAAATTTGCCTGTTTCCAAATAATTGCCTCAGAGTTTTTCTGGTGTGTGATATCGCGCAGAAATGCGCTGAATTCGATATTGCCTGCTATGGTGATTGAACTAATGGATAATTCCACCAGGAATTCATGACCATCCCGGTGCAAGCCCGTGACTTCTGTGCGTTGGTTAATCAGCTTTTGCCCGAGCCATTCAACTTTTTGGAGAAGCAGTTGTTCAGGTATGCTAATGACTTCAAAAATGTTTCGCCCGATCAGTTCTGTCCTGATCCAGCCGAAAATACACGCAGCCTCCCGGTTACAGCCGAGGATGATGCCATCAGCATTCATTTGCACAATGGCATCCATGGAAGTTTCAATCACATCGCGGAATCGTTGTTCACTCAGACGCAGAGCCTCCTCAGCCAATTTACGTTCTGCGACTTCCTTGCGCAAGTCTGAGACCAGATCCACGGCCATTGCATCAAAAGTACGGGAAAGTTCGCTGAACTCGTCTGTAGTGTCGTTAGTGCTGCTTATCGTGAGTTCCCCGCGTGCCACGGTGGTCACTGCTGTATGCAGCTTTGACAAGGGTGCCAGGATTCGTCGTCTGAGCAAGGTAGTCAGAAATATCAGGATCAACAGCAGGAATATGGGAGTAAACAGGGATAAGTCATGAAATCGCTGATAAACAGCCAGGTGGGCAGCCTCGTTTTCTGCTCGCCAGTTCTGCACGGTGTCGGATAAGATACGGGTATTGGTCAATAAATTATCCAACAGCAGTTGCTTGCGGCGCAACAGCAACCCGCTTTCGGGTAATTTTGCCAATTCTACAAGTTGAGAGAACACAATATCCAATAACCTGGCCTTGGCATGAATCTGCAGATTCAAGGGTTTTGCGGCTCCGTCCAGCATCTTGATTATATTGGCATGACGCACATGCCACTGTTGTGCAGCCCTTTCCTCCGCGTGCAAGGCGTACTCATTGGTCAGTACCAGTAATTCTGCAACCTCGCTATTGCAGGCATCTACCCTGGTGTGTTCTTCTTGAATATCAGAAAGCTGCTGAGCCATGAATAAATTGATCAGCGTCAGCAGCAGCACCATAAAAATGGATGCTGAAGTGGCTACCGTCAACAGGGTTCGGATGCGCATGGATTACTTTGCGATGCCCACGGCTATCGGCAAAACCTTGCGCAAGGGTGTGGCATAGGTGAAGTTCAGATAGTTTGGCGACTCGGTTTGCGCCACATGGTTTTCACTTTTTGCCCAGCGCGCCTCACTCTCCAGGGTGGAAAGCAGTGATTGATCCAGACTTAACTGATAAAGGTTGTGTGGCCAGATCCAGTCGATAAACGCCTGGTCTAGTTGCAGTCTGCTGCGCAGAATGGCTTGCGCCTTGCGTGGCTCGTCTTTGATGAAGTGCTCTGCCCGATCCAGCGCATGCAGCAGTCTGAGCAGATCGTCATCGCGTACACCGAGCAGTTTTTTGTGTGCAATCAGATTAAAGGTCATTACGTAGATTGCCGGATTCGGCAAAACTTTTGAGCCCGAAACGGCATGGATAATTTTAAAAGGATAAGGCTCCCAGATGGCTACCGCTTCGACCTCACCTTTGGCCAGCGCAGCTTCCATCGCTTCGGGTTGATAATTGATGGTATGCACCGCTCTGGGATCCACTCCCTGGAACAGCAGCCAGTTGTCCAGATAATAATGGCTGGCTGCGCCCACTACCGTGGCAATGCGCTTGCCCGACCACAGTGTTGGTCTGGATAAGTCAGTGTCTTTGCCGACAATGATTTTTACATCATTATCGCTGCTCACGAAGCTGGCAATAACGGCAAAATCACTGCGTTTGAAGCTGTTGAACATGATCACTGCATCGGAGCAGGTCGCAAGATCGGCCTCTGCATTGAGCATCTGTTGCATGGAACGATGTCCGCCTATTACATCCTCAATCTTGATCTGTACGCCTTCGGCAGCAAAATATCCCTGGCTTTCTGCCACATAAAAAGGCAAGGACAATGGGGTGCGCGACACCGAAATTTTTAGCGGTTCTGCAAGGGCAACACCCAGCATCAGCAGTAATGCACTGCTACCCGCTATGGCTTGTTGAATATAGTATCTTGCTGGCTTCATATAAAAATAATCCAGTTAGCATTAATTCGCTTCCCATCTAGCTAGCGTTGTTTGAGTAAACATTAACGTGCGATGCCTCGCAGCCTCAGCCGGTAGCAATACTATTATACAGCTTCAGCCGGTTAAGCTATTACAAGATTAATAGTCAATGCGTGAATGTCAGAACTGCAAGTTTTCACCCGCCTGTCAGGTTAGCAGAATCCTGTTCGATCAGGCCGCAGCCGACCAAAGTGAGCTGAACTCGTCTACGCCGACTGTTTCAGCTGGCTCGAAGTAGAGCAAGTTGTCACTACCTCTGATTGTTTGCACTAACAGGATTTACCTGAAGGTGAATAGGCATACGGGCTATTGTCGGCGGCCATGCTCCGCGTTATGGTCGCGTCTGTCAAAAAACACGGGAGCTGAAAAATGCCGGGTTGGAAAAAGCACCACGCAGGCGTAGCGCAACTGGACTTTTATCCTGCCCTGCTGCGCATTCAGGCACAGCCGCCTGAGCACTTCAAGCGCGCGTTGCTGTGCATTCTGCTCACCCTGTTCATCTTGTTGTTGTTATGGGCGGTATTGGGTCGGCTGGATGTGGTCGCCAGCGCAGAAGGCCGATTATTGCCGCAAAGCTATCTCAAGATCATCCAGCCTTCAGAACAGGGTGTGGTACGCGATATACTGGTGGCGGAGGGTGAACAGGTACAGGCAGGGCAAGTGCTGATGCGTATGGACCATACCCTTTCTGAGGCAGATGGCAAGCAGATTCAATATGATTATCTAAGCAAAAAATTAGCGCTGCGCCGCATCGATGCCGAGCTTTCAGGCAGCCCATTCCGTAGTGATCCGCAGGATCCGCAAAACCTTTACCACCAGGTGATGGCTCAATATCTGGCTGACCGCTTGGCCTACGCCAGCGCACTGTCTCAGGAAAATAGCGTGCATGACAAGGCGGAAAGCGATCTGGCCGCAGCCAGGGAAGTCAGCACCAAGCTGATCAAGACCCTGCCGCATTATCGTAGCCAGGATGAGGCTTATGAAAAACTGCTCAAGGATGGGTTTGTCAGCCGTATCATGGCCAATGACAAGGCGCGTGAACGTATCGAAAAAGAGCAGGATCTCAAATCCCAGGAGCATCTTATCCAAAGTGCTCAGGCGACCATGCAACAATCCACGCACCGGCAAATGCAGATCAAGGCAGATTATCGTCGGCAGTTGCAAACCGAGCGTGTTGAGATCAGTGATAAATTTGACAAGCTCGAACAGGAATATGCAAAACAGCAATATCGCTATAGCCTGCATGAATTGAAAGCACCAGCAGAGGGCTGCAAGGCGGCACCCCACGCTCATGGGGGATGCATCGTCAAGGATCTTGCGACCCATACCATAGGCTCTGTGATCAGTCCGGGTGCAATTTTGATGACACTGGTGCCTAATGGTGAAATGCTCCGGGCAGAAGTGTGGGTAAATAACCAGGATGTGGGATTTATCCACATTGGTCAGCCTGTCAAGGTCAAGCTGGCTGCCTACCAGTTTCAGAAATACGGTATGGTCGAAGGACAAATCGAGCAGGTTTCAGCCGACGCCAGTGAACCAGGACAGCAACCAGGCCAGCAACCCGGCAAGACCGGTGTCAATCAGGCTTACGCTTATCGCGCGTTAATTGGCCTCAAGGCACAACAACTACTGGTGAGTGGCGTGCGCCACCCTCTTGCGCCCGGTATGCAAGTCACTGCTGAAATTCATCTGGGCAGCCGCAGCATCCTCGAATATCTGCTCTCGCCTGTGCTCGGCGCTTTTCAAGAGGCCGGCCGGGAACGTTAAAGTGTTTAATGCATGTAACTTGAGGAGTACATCATGACGACGATTCACGATTGCTTTAATAATGCGCAACTTTCCCTCGCCGCGTATCGGAATTTTGGTCAGTTATATACCGGGCAAAATGTCAGCAGGGCGCTGTTAACCGTGGATTTGAATCCGGTGGCATTGCTTGCAGGTCCGGACTTTACCCCAGTCTCTGCACAAAACTTTGTGGAGCAGTTTTCCGTGCTGGATCAATTTACTGACAGCCGATTATTTGGCTTGAGTAGTGGCTTCTCTGCGACAGTTTTTCAGGATAAGCTGACGCAAAAAACTTATCTGGCGATACGCGGTACGCAAGTTTTCTCCCTCGCAGATTTGGTAGCCGACCTGAATCTGGCGACGGGTAGTCTGGCGACTTATCAGCTGATTTCGGCAGTCAATTATATGCTGCGTCTGCAAGCGGGCGCTACCGGACAGACCGCACAATTGGCAATGAATCCGCTTGGGCTATCTTTTCCGCCTGTGTTGAGTGCCTCGATGGTGCAAGGTGCCGGAGTGGGTATAGACATGAGTCATATCACCCTGACCGGTCATAGTTTAGGCGGCTATCTGTGCATGGCACTGGGCAAGATTTTTGGAAATAGTACCGACGCTATTTACACCTGCAATGCGCCTGGATTTTATGGCGATCTTTCTACACTGGATCATATTGCTTCTATGCTGGGGCTGCCCGTGCAAGGGTTTGCCAGCAGCAAGACTACCAACCTGACCGGTATTTATAATAATATTATTTCTGGATTTGGGGCCGTTTATGGTTCTCAAATAGATATTTTTCTTGAAAAAGACACGCATTCTCAGGTTGCGCTTACCGATTCTCTGGCGTTCTATCAACTTTGCGCGCAACTCGATCCTTCACTCGATGATAATAAAGGCTTGATCAGGATCATGGGATGGCTTAAATCCTCAAGTAATATCCCCAATACCAGCCTGGAAAATACCCTGGATGCACTGCGCAAGCTGTTTATGCTGGATTATCCAGCAGGCAGTCCCAGTCCCCAAGGGAGTCTGGTTGCGACTGCTATCGATAACCGCGATGCCTTTTACGCCAACTTGGAGGCTTTGAAAACGCTGTTGGCGTATTCCGCTTGCAATCTGGGGTCAGTCCAGCAGCCGGAATATGCTTTCAGTCTGCATAGTTTGAATGGTGATCTGGCCGTATTGGTTACTGATGCCAAAGCAGATATCGCCACCCGCTACGCCTTGTACCAGGGTAATACCCTGGTAGTGGATGCTGCCTCCTGTCCGGTTGACCTATATGGTGCGATCAATCGCGATGGTGCACTCGATCTGTATGATTCGGCAAAACAGTGCGGCGAGCTCACCGAGCTCTATTTGCATGACCGGGCTGCCTTCGTGCTTGCCAGGCAACAGGCCAATAGCGCAGATCTCAGCAATGATACCGGCACTTTGAACGGCAACTACGCCTGGGCGAAACAAGCAGGGATTGGGGTGATTTATCTGGATCAGGCTGGTGCTGGCGATAAAATATATCAGGGTAATAATTACCTGAACAGTGACGGGGTGAATGGCATCGCGCAAATCCAGTTCGGCACTGTTCTGGACGATACGCTGAAGGGCGGAGACAAGTCAGATCATCTGTATGGCCTGCGCGGTAGCGATACCTTGCAAGGTGGCAAGGGTAACGATTATCTCGAAGGCGGCAACGGCTTGGATGTTTATAAATACACCAGCGGCGATGGTCTGGATACGCTGGTGGATACCGATGGACAAGGTTTGCTCCAGTTGAATGGCATTACCCTGAGCGGGGGTGAACAGTTTGGCGACCATCGCGTCTATCATGCTCTGGATACACTGGGACAGAGCCATTTTTACACTTTCGTTAATTCTGGCAAGGATCTAATGGTTTATAATTCAATGATTATAAAGAATTATCGCCAAGACATCGGCAACGGCATGGGAATTGTGCTGACTGATTCAGCAGCAGAAATTAACCCTTTGACTACCCGGGAAATCACCGGTGACCTTGCGCCTATCGATTTTAGTCAGATACTGGTTGGTGTGCAAACCCATTTGGACAGTCTGGGTAACGTCATCACCGACCCTGCCATTCCAGAAAATAACCGTGCCGACCGGCTCTACGACAGCATAGCGAATGACCATATTACCGGCGGCGGAGGCAATGACGTTATTTACGCCAATTGGAGTGGAGAGGATGTGATTGAGGCGGGTGCAGGGCAGGATAAAGTGGATGGTGGCCCGGGCAATGATCTGATTATGGGGGGCGCTGATAGTGACATACTCAGTGGCGGGACGGGCGATGACCTCATTTATGCAGACAGCAACACCAGCCTGGAAGTGGCGATTGCGGCGAATACATCCAGCGGTCTCAAGGGTGACTGGCTGGCAGGTGGGGCGGGTGACGATACGCTGGCGGGTAGTGCCGGGAACGATGTGCTGATGGGCGGAGCCGGCTCAGATCTGTTGATCGGTAGTGCGGGTGAAGACGACATCATGGGTGATATCGACTGGCTGGCAACGGATTTTAACTGGACGGTGACCGATCAAGCTGACAATACACGCTTTTTTAATCCGACTAATAACAACTTTCAGCCGGTCAGTGGTGCGGCAGATGTAATTTATGCTGGCGAAGGCAATGATCATGTATGGGGAGATTTTGGCGACGATATTATTTTTGGCGAAGGTGGCAACGACAAATTGTATGGGGGTGCTGGCAATGATCTTATTCTGGGCGGTGACGGTGAGGATCGTCTGTATGGTGAGGGTAATCATAATGACATTGCAGGCAATGATTATCTGGACGGAGGTTTGGGGCAGGATTATATTTTTGGTGGTGCAGGAGATGACCTGCTGATCGGCGGCAAGGGGGATGATTATCTATTGGGCGGAGCGGGGCTGGACAGCTATATTTATAATCGTGGTGACGGCATCGATAACATTTATGACAGTATCGGTGTAGACAATATCCTGCGTTTTGGTGAAGGTATCGGTGTCGATGATATCAGCTTGCGGCTGGGTTCGCTGATGCTGGATCTGGGCGGCGGGGACATTATTCATTTACGAAACATGGATGAGTATGAGGTGATCACTGATTTTAACCCGAATGATGTACTCAACAGTACACCGATTGGTCGTTTTGAATTTGCCGATGGCAGGGTCCTCAGCGCAGCCGGGTTGATGGCCAAAGGATTCGATCTGAATGGCACCTCGGGTGACGATATCATCAGTGGCAGCAACGTGTCGGATCGGATCAACGGGCTGGCTGGCGGTGACATTCTCAAGGGCGGGGAGGGCAGTGATACGCTGGACGGGGGCGCTGGCGACGATTTACTGCAAGGCGGTGCGGGCGATGATATTTATTTGTATAGCCCCGGCAAGGACCTTATCGACGATGCACAAGGCAGCAATACTCTCCGGTTGGGAATGTTGCCTTCGGCTGTTAGTGTCACGCGCAGTGGTTATGATCTGTTGCTGGCTGTCCAGGGATCAACCGACACGTTGACGATAAAAAATTGGGGCGTGAGTGACGCACAGCGCATTGACAGGGTCGAATTTTATAATGTGGCTAATGGCACAACCCAAGGTGTCTGGGATCAGGCTTTTTTACAGGGGAAAATTTCGTCCACGCTCATCGGCACGGCTGAGGATGACATGCAAATTTCCTGGTTCGACCAGAACACCGTGCTGCAAGGTTTGGCAGGAAACGACCGTATGCTGGGAAATGACGGCGATGATACCTTGTATGGCGGTGCAGGCGATGATCTCTTGCAGGGCGGTGCAGGCAGTGATTATCTGGATGGCGGAATTGGCTTCGATATCCTGGGGGGCGGGGAAGGTGCCGACACTTTTGCGTTTAATATCGGTTCCGGGCAGGATGTGATTACCGATGCGGACTATCAGGATGCGCTGGTTTTCGGTGCGGGTATCACCCATGTTTTTGCCAGTCGAACGGCTGAAGGTTTGCGTCTGACTTATGGGGGTGACGCATCCTTGCTGTCATCTGGCACGGATTCAGTGCTGATTCAAGGTGATGATTATCCGGATGTGTTGCGCTTTGCCGATGGAACACAGCAAACCATCAATCAATTGTTCGCCGCCCAGGGCGGCTATGCCGTGCAAGGAAAAGCGAATAGCGAGAATCTGATTGATACTGCTTCCTGGGCGACTTCGATGACGGGTGGTGCGGGCAATGATGTACTGATGGGCGGTACTAACGACACGGTTTATCACTTTAACCACGGTGACGGGCGAGATACCCTGATTGACCTGGCCGGACAGGATAGTATTTCCTTTGGTCCGGGAATCTCGGTGAACGACATTCATTTTGCTATTGAAGACTGGTATGATTATTCTCCGAGATTCAAGTTGTATTGTGGAGGCTCAGGCACTGCCGTTGATGTGATTTCCATCCTGGATGGTGAAAAGGGCGTGATTGAATATTTTAGTTTTGCCGATGGCAGTCGCTACAGTTATGCACAGCTTGCAGCCAGGCAGGGTTTTTCGGCAGGCGCTCAGGACACGGGCGGGGTGGTGATCTATTCCGCAGCTGAAATGGTGATCACAGGCACGGCAGGTAACGACTACATCGAGGGCACTAACGATCAGAGCACTCTGTATGTGGGCGCTGCCGGTGATGACCAGATCAGGCTACGGGAAAATGACGGTGAGGGTGTCAGCAGTTTTTTATTCAATCAAGGCGATGGAAATGATGTGATCGCGGTGGTCAATAATTCCGATTTCAATGAGCTAAAGCATAATAACTCGCTATTTTTTGGCAATGGAATCACGCCCGAGTCGCTGAGATTTTCCGAAACCCGGCGCAGCTATATGCATCACTGGAATTTCCCCGATGTGTGGGGTGAGGTCACAGTGACCGATTTGACGATTCAATATGGCAGCAAAGGCGACAGCATTCTGGTTGAAGCGGGTCTGGATGACAGCACGTTATTTGTCTTTGCGGACGGGCAGCGTTATGGTTATGACAGTATCTGCAAACTGGCTACCTGGAACAGTCCAGCTGGCTTTAACTCGACTCATACGATTTTCTCGTTCAATGCCGGCTACGGTTCACAAGTGCTTTCTTGCGCTGGCAGCAGTTCAGGCGTTACTGTCGATTGTTGCATAGGGATGCACCCTTCGAAACTCACCCTCGGTCTGGGTTCGTTGCTGGTCAAGATGGGAGATCAGGGTGATCAATTGCATCTGATGGACTTTAATCCACTGGACGCCTATGCCCCCAATCCGGTGCAGTCTTTTCAGTTTGCCGACGGCGAATCCTTGTCTTATAGCCAACTGATCGGTCTGGGTTTTGATCTTGCAGGTACTGATGCAGCTGAGGTGATTAACGGCACCAATGTCGTGGATAGAATATATGGTTATGCAGGTAATGATACTTTAGCGGGTGGTGCAGGCAATGATGTGCTTTACGGCGGTTGCGGCGCCGATACTTATTTATTTGGCTATGGGGATGGTATCGACCGTATTGTCGAATATAACTTGTCGGCAAGTTCGGATAAAGTGCTGTTTGGCGAGGCGGTAAAACCGGCTGATGTGCAACTGGCGCTTAATGGTAA
>CAIRBC010000076.1 GCA_903876685.1 uncultured Nitrosomonadales bacterium
AAAATCGTGGCTCGCTACGCGATCACGATATATGCTTAATCGGTGGCTTGGTTAGTGCTTAAGGTCACGGTAAAAGTTTTCGTGCGAACCAATAGCTTCAAGATAGATCAGCAGCACTTCTTCTTCGACCGTGTAGCCCAATAGATAAAGTTGCCCTTGACTTCGGAATTTATACACAAAAAGATCAGCAAGATCCCCTTTTTTGCGCTCACCGATGGAAGGGCATTCACCGACCAGCTCTACAGCTTCGTCGATATCGCTTGCTACATTGTCATGCAGTTTTTTGTACTGACGGGCAAAACGCCTTGACTGTTGAATACTGTATTTCACGATTTGCGGCTACGCGGTACAAACCGGGTTGCCTGAGCGCGCGGTTCACGCATTGATGCTAGTGCTTCCGCCACAAAACTGACCGGCAAATCTGGATTATCCAGGGCTGCACGACCCACCATCGCCCAATATTCGATCTGACCGGCAATTGTGCGGTGTTCGATCTGCGCTTCAGTACGTGCCTGTTCATAAAGCGTGTCATCAATCCTGACTGGCATACCCATCATCAAACTCCTAATAAATTTACTACAAAAGTAGCAACATTGTAATCTTGAAAGGTCTAACATGGCAATCAGGATGACGGAGAACAGATGACGGGGTCAGGTCTTGATAATGCAATGTCGACGGGTCGGTAGCCACCAACGGTACGCCCTCGGTAACCGCCGTAGGAGAAACACAAATCGGGCAGGTCATCAGCGGCGTATTGCAACCGGTCGTCAACGAAGTCGGCGTTACCCACGCACCGTCCTATCCGTTCACCATAAAAAACAAAGCTACTTTCGTAGCCTACAAAGAGGGCGTGTTCGGTTCAGGTAACTTCAGTTGTGGCAATAATGATGTCACGCCACTGCGTTTGTTCGCCGTGGGCGGTGCCGATTACACCAATAATTATTACGGTCATTGTCACGACACCAGGTTCGACGCTCCACCGCTGTACAACCCGCCGTCTGCTATGGCAGGTCTGGCTTTCTTCGGCAGTAGCCTGATGCTCAACACTGGTTCCGGTTGTTCCTTTAATTTTATAATTTCGAGCCTGGCTCCTTTAATTCCCCTTTAATTCTGGCATGACGCTCGAGTCGTCACTTGGGCAGCGTTTTCGTCAGTGACTGATGGATATCTATCATTCAGATAAGGAATTTGAGCGGCGTCTGCTACAATATTTACTTTTATACGGACATCGCTGGGTGTTATTACTGTTGAATGAATTTTTGCCAGAACGCTGGCAGGCGCGTGTTTTTTGCAGGCGAGCAGACGACAGGGCATCACATAAAAATACAGCAGCTTGAAAAAGTCCGTCTTGCGCTGGCCAAGGCAAATTCCTGCCTGAGTTGAACAAATAATAGGGATCAAATATGCCACTAGATGAACGTGCGATTTACCTGAGAAAACTGGTAGTACGAGGTTTGGCCGGAGGAGGACGCGGTCACCTGGGTCCGGCCTTGTCGCTGATCGAAATGTTGCGTGTACTTTACGATGATGTGTTGCGCTTTCAGCCCCAAAATCCTGGTTGGAAGCATCGCGACCGTTGTATCTTGAGCAAGGGTCACGGATGCCTGGGGTTGTATGCGATTCTGGCAGACAAGGGGTATTTTCCATTGGCTACGCTGGATACTTTCTGCAAGCGCGACTCGATACTCGGCGGTCATCCTGAAGCCGGGAAAATTCCAGGTGTGGAAGCCTCTACGGGTTCCTTGGGGCATGGCATGTCCATCGGCATCGGCATGAGTCTGGCGGCACGTATGCAAAAACGCGACAGCCGCATTTATGTGATTGTCGGCGATGGTGAAATCAATGAGGGTTCGGTCTGGGAAGCGGCCTTGTGTGCCGGGAAACATCGACTGGATAATTTTACGGTACTGGTGGATTACAATAAAATTCAGGCGAGCGGCTATACTCGGGATATTCAGGAACTGGAACCTTTGCTGGATAAATGGCGCAGCTTTGGTTTTGCTGCCACTCAAGTGAATGGTCATGATGTCAACGCCTTGCGCAATACCTTGAGCAGCTTGCCGTTACTTGAAGGCAAACCCAGTGCAGTGATTTGTCATACCACCAAGGGCAAGGGTATTTCCTATGCACAGGATAACCCGGAATGGCATCACAAGGCCAAGATTACGCCCAAGGAAATCGATACCATGTTGTTGGCGCTGGAGAACTATCATGCGTAAAGCTTGCCTGGATAATGTACATCTGCTGGCGAAGCGCGATCCGCGCGTGGTGTTTATCGGCTCGGATCTCGGCACTGGAGTCATTGAGGGCATGCAGCGTGAGTTCCCGGAGCGTTATTTCATGGATGGTATTTACGAAGCGAATATCATTGGCATGGCAGCAGGGCTGGCGATGGATGGTTATATTCCCTATGTGAATACGATTGCCACCTTCCTGACCCGTCGAGCCTTCGAGCAGATTGCGCTGGACTTGTGTCTGCATCGTCTGCCGGTGCGCCTGATCGGCAACGGTGGCGGTGTGGTGTATGCGCCTTTGGGGCCGACCCATCTGGCGGTGGACGATTTTGCGTTAATGAGAGTGCTACCGAATATGACGGTGATGGCCGTCTGTGATGCGGAGGAAATGCGCCGTCTGATGGAGCAGACCCTGGACTGGCCAGACCCCATTTACCTCCGACTGGCTAAAGGGGGGGATGAGGTGGTGAGTCGGGCTGCTCACGGCTTTACCATCGGGCGGGCGATCGTGATGCGTGCTGCGTCCGCTGCTGCACCGTTGTTCGTTAGCACTGGAGTGATGACGACCAACGCCCTTGCGGCGGCAAGCTTGTTAGCCGCTCAGGGTATCGAATGCACAGTGCTGCATTTTCATACTATCAAGCCGCTGGACGTGGCAGCGCTGCTGGAACATGGGTCTTTGGCAAAGGCAATCTTTACCGTCGAAGAACATACCCTGACCGGTGGCTTTGGTTCTGCGATTGTTGAAGCGCTGACCGATCAATTGACGGTGATTCCACCGGTCAAACGCCTGGGTCTTTCGGATGCGTTTGCCAAACATTATGGTAACCAGAATGATCTGTTGGAGGTCAACGGGTTATTGCCCGCACAAATCGCCGATACGGCAGCACAGTTTTTGAAACGCCTGTAACGGACAGGGGAATGATGCCACCCCTGATAACTAAACCGCCCTGTCCGTTTCCCTGATGAACCCACTAGCCACTCCACTTTGTTGCCAAAAGACAGCAACC
>CAIRBC010000077.1 GCA_903876685.1 uncultured Nitrosomonadales bacterium
AGACACGATTCTCGGACCGGAAATGAAGTCTACCGGCGAAGTGATGGGTGTCGGTGAGACCTTTGCCGAGGCATTCGTCAAATCGCAACTGGCGGCCAGCGTAAAATTACCTAAAAATGGTAAAATCATTATCAGTGTGCGTGAAGCGGACAAACAGGGGGCCGTAGAAGTAGGACGTCAGCTTGAACAACTGGGTTTTACGCTGCTTGCCACGCGCGGCACGGCGTTGGTGCTCAGAGAGGCTGGCGTTGCAGTGACGGTGGCCAACAAGGTAGGTGAAGGACGCCCGAATATTGTGGATATGATCAAGAATGGTGAAATCAAACTGATCGTCAACACCGTGGACAGCAAACCCTCGGTGATGCGCGACTCCTATTGCATACGCCATGCCGCCTTGCAGGGAAGAGTGACTTATTACACCACGCTGGCCGGTGCACGCGCCGCTTGTGCAGGTATGCAGCACTTGGCAGAGCTACAGATTTATGACCTGCAAACCTTGCACCAAAAATTGGCCGTCAGTCAGTAATCTGCTTCCGCCATTAACGTCCGATAACTTATCAAGAAAGTTCCAGCATGAGTAAAATACCCTTAACTATCATTGGTGCAGAATTAATGCGCCAGGAGTTGCATCAATTGAAGACGGTAGAACGCCCATGGGTGATTAACGCCATTGCCGAAGCCAGAGCACAGGGCGACTTATCTGAAAATGCCGAATACGATGCCGCAAAAGAACGCCAATCCTTTGTCGAAGGTCGTATAGTCGAATTGGAATTCAAGCTGGGTTGTGCGCAGATTATCGATCCTAAAGCACTGAATGCAGATGGACGCTGCGTATTTGGTTCGACCGTATTGCTGGAAGATACCAAAAATGGCGATATGGTCACCTACCAAATCGTGGGCGACGACGAGGCAAATATCAAGGCACGCAAGATTTCCATCAGCTCTCCAATCGCGCGTGCGCTTATCGGCAAATACGGTGGAGATATTGCCGAAGTTCAGGCACCAGGCGGTGTACGTGAATATGAAATCGTCGAGGTGCAATACATCTAGAGTTTAATGACATGGCATAAACTGTAGGTCGAGTCAGGCGCGTTTGTTTGCGCCGTTACCCGACGTTTGCACATTTATCGGTTGCCCAATTGTTTTTTGGTAAGTGGTTTGCCTTTGTGGCGCGGCATTTTCCTGATAGCAATTTGCTGCGCTTCAGGATTGGGTTGATATACCACCAGAATTTTACCGATATGCTGCACAGGAGCGGCATTCAGTTGCGTGCAAATTTCTGTCAGCATCGACTCACGTTGCGGACGCTCTGCCATGACACGGATTTTGATGAGTTCATGAATTTTAAGACTGGCTGCAATTTCTTTTAACACTGGCTCAGTCAAACCCGCATTACCGATGATGACAATGGGTTTTAAGGGATGGGCGCGACCCTTCAGTGCCAGTCGCTCAGCTACGGTCAGAGATAACATAATTGATTTCCAAATTTCAAGGTAACGATTCTAAACGATGAAGCCTTCCAAAACCAGTAAACAATGGATGCGTGAACATATCAATGATCCTTTTGTGCAGCTTGCGCAGAAAGAAGGCTACCGTTCGCGTGCCGCCTACAAGCTACTGGAAATCGATGCCAAAGATCATTTGCTCACTCCAGGATGCATTGTGGTGGATCTGGGCGCGACTCCCGGCGGCTGGTCACAGGTGGCCGCCGCCCGTGTCGGATCAAAAGGCAAGGTAATCGCACTCGATATTTTGCCGCTACACCCCTTGTCCGGAGTAGAATTCATCCTAGGTGATTTTCGGGAAGAGGCGGTGTTGTTACAATTGGAAAAATATCTGGAAGGCAAGCCGGTAGACCTTGTAATTTCGGATATGTCCCCCAACATATGCGGGGTTGCTTCAGCTGACCAGGCACGCGCCATGCATCTAGTGGAACTGGCGATGGAATTTGCGCTCTTACACCTGAAACCCGAAGGCAGTTTTCTGGTGAAGGTATTTCAGGGATGCGGATTTGAAGAGTTTTACAAACTGTTGCGTAGTCGTTTTGCGGTCGTCAAGACGCGTAAACCCAAGGCGTCACGCGATCGCAGCAGTGAATTATACTTATTGTCCACTAGAAAACTTGAGTATTCAGTCAATCCATAGTTTAATGACGCAGCCTTACACACCGCCTCTTTAAGGAGCTATTTTGAATAATATGTTTAAAAGTATCGCAATCTGGTTAGTTGTCGCTCTAGTGCTGATGACGGTATTCAACCAATTCAACACCCGCCAGCAACCCGCTTTGCAATCTCAGCTCGACTATTCGCAATTTCTTGAAGAAGTCAAGCAAGGACATATCGCCAAAGTGACTATAGAGGGACGCACGCTCAAGGCGACCACTACCGATGGCAATCGTCTCACCAGTTATGCGCCCAGTGATTTATGGATGGTTTCCGACCTGCTAAAGAATGGGGTGAAGATTGAAGCCAAACCCGAAGAAGAACCCTCCTTCCTGATGAATATTTTTGTTTCCTGGTTCCCGATGGTATTGCTGATTGGAGTATGGATATTCTTCATGCGCCAGATGCAAGGCGGCGGCAAAGGAGGTGCTTTCTCCTTTGGTAAATCGCGTGCGCGTATGCTGGACGAAAACAAGGAACGCTTTACCTTTGCCGATGTAGCGGGCTGCGATGAAGCTAAAGAAGAAGTCTCCGAACTGGTAGATTTTTTGCGTGACCCTGCCAAATTCCAGAATCTGGGCGGACGTATTCCACGCGGTGTGCTGCTGGTAGGTAGTCCGGGTACTGGCAAGACGCTGCTGGCCAAAGCAATTTCCGGCGAGGCAAAAGTACCTTTCTTCTCGATCTCCGGCTCTGACTTTGTAGAAATGTTTGTCGGTGTGGGTGCGGCTCGTGTGCGTGATATGTTCGAACAGGCCAAGAAACACTCGCCTTGCATCGTATTTATCGACGAAATTGATGCCGTAGGCCGCCAACGCGGTGCTGGACTGGGTGGCGGCAATGACGAACGCGAACAGACCTTGAATGCGTTGCTGGTGGAGATGGACGGTTTTGAAGGAGCGAGCGGTGTGATCGTGATCGCCGCAACCAACCGTCCCGATGTACTGGATCCCGCACTGTTACGCCCGGGACGTTTCGACCGGCAAGTGGTGGTGCCGCTACCCGATATACGCGGTCGCGAACAAATCCTGGCAGTGCATATGCGCAAGGTGCCGATAGCGCCTGATGTCAAGGCAGATATACTGGCACGCGGCACACCCGGGATGTCCGGTGCCGACCTGGCAAATCTGGTCAATGAAGCAGCTTTATTTGCGGCAAGGCGCGGCAAACGCTTCGTCGATATGGATGACTTTGAAGCGGCCAAGGACAAGATCATGATGGGTGCGGAACGCCGCTCGATGGTAATGCCTGAAGAAGAACGCCGCAACACGGCTTACCATGAATCCGGACATGCGGTCGTCGCAAAATTGCTGCCCAAGACCGATCCTGTGCATAAAGTCACCATCATTCCGCGTGGACGTGCGCTGGGTCTGACCATGCAACTACCGGTTGAAGACCGCTACAGCATGGACAAGGTGCGCATCCTCGACACCATCGCAGTGCTGTTTGGTGGGCGCATTGCCGAAGAGATTTTCATGCATCAGATGACCACGGGCGCTTCCAACGATTTTGAACGTGCTACCGATATGGCGAGACGCATGGTCACGCAATGGGGTATGTCAGACGCGTTAGGCACAATGGTCTATGGCGAAAACGAGGGGGAGGTATTTCTGGGACGATCCGTGACCACCCACAAGAATATTTCAGAAGCAACCATGCAACAGGTGGATGCCGAGATACGCCGCATCATCGACCAGCAATATGCTCTGGCGCGTGAGCTAATCGAGAAAAATAGCGATAAAATTGAAGCCATGACCCATGCCTTACTGGAATGGGAAACGCTGGATGCCGACCAGATCAACGACATCATGTCGGGAAATCCGCCTCGTCCGCCCAAACCCACCCAGAGCACTCAGGCGCCTCCTCCCCCAGAGGATGCCACACCAACTGCCGCGACTGCAACACCCACCCAACCCGCATAACGCGCCCTGTCAAGCGTGGGCATGCCCACGCTGAGGACATCCATGCACCTGCACTGCGGTCATTTCCGACTCGATCTTTCCCGTCCGTTAGTGATGGGCATCGTTAATGTCACACCGGATTCGTTTTCGGATGGCGGACTGCATCTGCAGCGCGATGCTGCAGTGGCTCATGCCGAAAAACTCATACGCGAAGGCGCTGATATTATTGATATAGGCGGCGAATCCACCCGCCCCGGCGCACTATCGGTCAGCCTGAATCAGGAACTGGATCGTGTGCTACCCGTCATCGAAGGCTTGCGGGGTGTCCAGGTACCGCTTTCGATAGACACCTGCAAGCCAGAGGTAATGCGCGCGGCAATCAAAGCAGGCGTGCATATGATCAACGATATCTCCGCCATGCAGGAATCAGGCGCGATGGATGCAGTCACCGGCAGCGATGTTGCACTATGTTTGATGCATAAACAGGGCGTGCCACAAAGTATGCAAACAGAGCCACATTACCATGACGTAGTTTTGGAAGTACGTGAATTTTTAAGTATGCGACTTGCGGCAGCAAATGCGGCTGGTATTGAAAGCGCCCGCCTCCTTATTGATCCGGGCTTCGGTTTTGGCAAGACGCTTGCCCATAATCTCCTGTTGCTGCGTGAATTGCCTCAATTATGCGGCCTGGGAGTCCCTGTACTGGCAGGTTTATCGAGGAAATCAATGTTGGGTTCCTTGACCGGACAGGATGCCGCGCATCGTATGCCGGCCAGTATAGCCGCTGCATTATTGGCAGTGCAACGCGGTGCAGCGATCGTGCGCGTGCATGAGGTGCGTGAAACAGTCGATGCCTTAAAAATCTGGAATGCAATTAATATTTAACAAGGCTAAACCATGAGTAAAAAATATTTTGGCACCGACGGCATACGCGGACTGGTAGGCGTACATCCCATCACACCGCAATTTGTGATGCATCTGGGCTATGCATCGGGCAAGGTATTGGCAGATGCGCTGTTGTGCGAACGCCCCGGCGTGCTGATCGGCAAGGATACCCGCATCTCCGGCTATATGCTCGAATCCGCACTCGAGGCGGGGTTGATCGCCGCTGGCATAGACGTATACCTCGCTGGCCCTTTGCCTACCCCTGCGGTTGCTTATCTTACCCGCGCACTACGTCTGCAGGCCGGTATCGTAATCTCCGCCTCGCACAACCCATTCGCCGACAACGGCATCAAATTTTTCTCTTCCAAAGGTACCAAGCTACCTGATGAAACCGAACAAGCCATCGAAGTCGCACTGGATAACCCGATGCACACCAATGCCTCGGACGAGTTAGGCAAAGCCAGGCGAATTGACGATGCAGTCGGCCGTTATATCGAATTTTGCAAAAGCACCTTTCCCTCAGATATGACTTTATGCGGCTTGAAGATAATCGTGGATAGTGCACATGGTGCTACCTATCATATCGCACGCCATGTCTTTCACGAACTGGGTGCTGACGTAATTGCTATCGGTGCAACGCCTAACGGCAAAAACATTAACGATGGCTATGGTGCGACCCAGCCGGCTAATCTGCAGAAAGCAGTACAGGAACATCATGCCGATCTGGGCGTCGCACTCGACGGCGACGGCGACCGTCTGATGATGGTGGATGCCAACGGCAGACTCTACGACGGCGATCAGTTGTTGTATGTGATCGCCAAACATCGTCAGGAACAAGGGATCTTGCACGGTGGCGTAATTGGTACGCTGATGACCAACCTAGCTCTTGAACATGCACTACAACAACTGGGGATCCCATTCCTGCGCGCAAAAGTGGGCGACCGCTATGTGATGGAGTTATTGCAGCAGCAAGGCTGGCAGCTCGGCGGGGAAAACTCCGGCCATATCATCTGCCTCGACAAGCATAGCACCGGCGATGGCATCATTTCGGCCTTGCAAGTGCTGTACGCGTTGCGTGCTAACGGACAAACACTCGCTCAGGCAGTAAAGGCGCTCAGTATGTATCCTCAGGTGTTGATCAATGTGCGTGTCAGCAAGGACGCAGATTTCCTGAATCACCCGCAGGTCATGGCTGCCGTGAGCGCGGCCGAACAGGCTTTGAACAGTAAAGGGCGTGTGCTGCTGCGTATGTCCGGCACCGAACCGTTACTACGTGTCATGGTGGAAGGCGTAGACCCGTTGCTGGTAGAGCAAACTGCACAGCGTATCGCGGATACAGTTCGGGCGGTAAATACAGGACATTCAACTTAACAGACTGAGTCTGAATAAAACTTGCTGCTTTATTACGCTTCCAACAATTGAATAATCTCATGTAACTCATGACGCAATGCGGAAAAAACCGGCAAAGGCAACTCAGGCGTTACAGGCGCTGCAGGTGCTTCGACAACGACTGAAGTATGAGCTTCAGGCTCCCCATTATTATCCAAACGGTTACGTGCACCGCTTATCGTGAAACCCTGTTCGTACAATAACTCACGAATGCGCCTGATCAACAGCACTTCATGATGTTGGTAATAACGACGGTTGCCACTGCGTTTGACAGGCTTGAGTTGAGTAAACTCTTGTTCCCAATAGCGAAGTACATGCGCCTTTACCCCGCACAATTTACTGACTTCACCGATGGTAAAATAGCGTTTGGCAGGAATTGGCGGTAACTCTGACTCAGGCTTGTGGCTTTCCATGATAGGATTTTTCAACCATCGTCTTCAGCTTTTGGCTAGGATGAAAGGTCACCACGCGCCGCGCTGTTATCGGAATTTCTTCACCGGTCTTGGGGTTTCGTCCCGGACGCTGCGGTTTATCGCGCAATTGAAAATTACCAAAACCGGAAAGCTTTACCGGCTGACCCTGTTCCAATTTAATGCGAATTTGCTCGAAGAACGCCTCTACCATATCCTTGGCTTCGCGCTTGTTGATGCCGACTTTTTCAAATAGCAGATCAGCCAATTCTGCTTTGGTTAACGTTGTTGTCATTTCTCTCCCTTACATGCGCAACCGAGCGCCACGCCGTTGCATTTGATCTATCAGTAACGCAATGCTTGTTTCAATTTCAGCATCAGTCAAAGTTTTGCTAGTATCTTGCAATAACACACGGAATGCAAGGCTTTTTTTACCTAGCTCCACACCTTTTCCGCGATAAACATCAAACAGGGCAATTTCCTGTACATAGGGCACGCTTGCTTGCTGCATGACATCCAGTAAAACCTGCACATTCATTGCCTCATCCACCAGTACCGCCAGATCGCGCCGCACCGGTAATGATTTGCTAATCTCGTTCATCTGCGGCAGTTTTGCACCAGACAAAGCCGTTAATTCGACTTCAAACCATTGCGCTGGCTGCGCCATAGCATATTGCTGCTGCAAACGGGGATGCAACTCGCCTATCCAGCCTACCTGCTGCTCACCGCTATAAATCGCAGCGCTACGCCCTGGATGCAAGGCAGGATGAGGCGTTGCAACAAATCGCAAAACCAATGGTGCAAACAAGGCTTCAACATCCGCCTTGATATCATAAAAATCAACGGATCGGTTCGCCAAACCCCATTGTTCTTCCTGAGCCAAACCATAAGCCAGACCGGAAAAACGCTGCGTTTGTTGATATTGCTCATGCACCTTTGCAAAACACGCACCGATTTCAAAGAGGCGCACCCTATCTTGCTTACGATTCAGGTTAAAGCGTAAAGCACCCATCAATCCCGAAATCAGACTACTGCGCATTACCGCCAGATTGCTGGCAATTGGATTCTGCAGCGCAACCGGATGGTCGTTGCCACATAAGTCCCGTTCGTCCTGTGCTTCTACAAAGGCATAGCTGACAATTTCCTGGTAATCGCGCGCCACCAGTAGTTGCTGAAGGCGCGCCAAGGGGCGCTGCAACTCACTATACGGCAGCATCGAAAATTGCGCCTGTGGGGTTGCTGCAGGGATGTTGTCATAGCCATGCAGACGTGCCAGCTCTTCGATTAGATCAGCTTCAATCGACAGATCAAAACGATAAGCAGGCGGCGTAACGCTATAATTAATGTTATCACCGTAAAGGGTGAAATCAAACTGCAGACGCTTCAACAAGGTTTCAATCTGCCGGTTTTCCAGAGAGATGCCTAATATTCTTGCCACTCTGGCCGGGCGTAACAATATCGCCTTTCGTTCGGGCAATAGTCCTTGTACTTCAGTAATTTCACCGGCGCTGCCACCACAAATTTGCAACAACAATTCGGTGGCACGTTCGAGCGCCTGACGGGTGGCGCTAAAATCCACGCCGCGCTCAAAGCGGAACGAAGAATCTGTACTCAAGGCAAAACGTCGCGCACGACCGGCAATTGCATCAGGATGAAAAAATGCACTCTCCAGAAACACGTCTTGCGTACTGTTTTCAACGCCACTACCCTGCCCGCCCATAATGCCCGCCATCGCCAGCACCCGCGCCTCATCCGCAATGACCAGCACCTGTTCATCAAGTTGCACTTGCTGTCCGTTTAGCAGGGTCAGGGTTTCGCCGTTTTGTGCGTGGCGCACGGTAATTGCGCCGGACAGTTGAGCCGCATCAAAGGCATGCATCGGTTGACCCAGTTCCAGCATTACATAATTGGTAACATCTACCGCCGCACTGATTCCCCTCAAACCACTGCGCTCTAGTCGCCTAAGCATCCAGTCAGGCGTTTGAGCGGCCGCATTGACACCGTGAACCAACCTTCCACAATACAGCGGACAAGCGACTTTATCCTCGACATAGACTGGCAGTTGCCCTGCATAAGTAACGTCATTAATTTGAATGTTTAATTTATTCAAAAAACTACCAGTGAGTGCTGATACTTCACGTGAGATACCCGCCAACCCTGAACAATCGCTGCGATTCGGTGTGAGCTTCAAGGTAAACAACCGGTCATCCAGCTCAAGATAGCTACGCAAATTCATACTCACGGGCGCATCGGCAGGCAGCAGCCACAGACCCTGGCTCTCAACCGCCAGACCCAATTCCTTTTCAGAACACAACATCCCAAAGGATTCAATACTGCGCACCTTGGCCTGCTTGATTACAAAGTTACCCGGCAACACGGCTCCTATGCGCGCACAAGGCACTTTTACGCCTGCAGAGACATTGGCCGCACCGCATACGATAGTTATGGGCGCTGCCTCGCCGACATCCACCTGGCAAAGGTTCAAGCGATCCGCATTTGGATGTTTGACGACTTCCAGCACCTGTGCCACCACCACATGATTAAATTCGGGAGCAACTGTTGCCAGGTCTTCAACTTCAAGCCCTGCCATAGTCAACACATGTGCCAGTTCATCACTCGACAACGCCGGGTTAACCCAGGTTCTTAACCAGTTTTCAGAAAATTTCATCTTTTAAGCGCTCAATTGAATTGCTTGAGAAAGCGCAAATCGCTTTCATAAAAAAGCCGAAGATCATTGACACCATAACGCAGCATCGCCAGGCGCTCGACGCCCAGACCGAAAGCAAATCCCAAATATTTTTCGCTATCAATATGCACATGCTGTAACACATTGGGATGCACCATGCCACAACCGCCAATTTCCAGCCAACCGCCATTCCAGCTCATATCCATTTCAGCGGAAGGCTCGGTAAAGGGGAAAAAGGAGGGGCGAAAGCGCACTCGCAAATCTTCACGCTCAAAAAACTTCTGTAGAAAATCCTGCACTACGCCCTTGAGATTGGCGAAGCTGATATGCTCATCTACCCACAAACCCTCAACCTGATGGAACATCGGTGAATGGGTTGCGTCAGAATCAACCCGATAGACACGCCCTGGAGAAATAATTTTCAACGGTGGCTGATGATCTTCCATGTAACGCACCTGTACCGGTGAGGTATGGGTGCGCAACACATGTTGCGGATCGATGTAAAAAGTGTCATGCATCGCGCGCGCAGGATGATTCTGCGGGATATTCAGCGCGGTAAAATTGTAATAATCGGTTTCGATTTCCGGGCCTTGCGCAATCGCAAAACCCAGCGAATGAAATAACTGCTCGATGCGCTGCAGCGTGCGCGTCACCGGATGCAGACCGCCTATGGACAAACCTCTCCCCGGCAGAGTCACATCCAATGCCTCCAAGGCCAGTTTCTGTTCCAGTTTGAGCTGCTGTAACGCGTCACGTCGTTGTTGCAGTGCAGCTTCTATCGCCTGTTTAACCTGATTGATGGCAGCGCCCGCAGCCGGACGCTCTGCAGCAGACAACTTGCCCAGACCTTTGAGCAGCGTCGTAAGACTACCTTCACGACCCAGATATTTTGCCTTGACCTGCTCAAGCTCAGCTTCCTCACCGATAGTGGCGAATTGTTGCAGGGCTTGCTCATGAATTTGTTGGAGTTCTAGCATAGTGCACTTTTAAATCACGGTGGGTGAGACAACAAAAAAGGAGGCACAAAGCCCCCTTTTTGTTCAGCTAAACAATTAAACGCCGAGGCTGGCTTTGGCTTGAACCACAAATTGCGCAAACGCTGCCTTGTCGAAAATAGCAATATCCGACAATACCTTACGGTCGATTTGTATGTCTGCCTTTTTGAGGCCATTCATGAACACACTGTACGTCAACCCCTGTTCCCTTGCTGCCGCATTGATACGCGCAATCCACAAGGTGCGGAACTGACGCTTTTTCTGACGACGATCACGATAGGAATATTGTCCGGCTTTCATCACCGCCTGTTTGGCGATGCGATAGACGTTCTTGCGGCGACCGCGATAACCCTTGGCTTTCTCTAATACTTTCTTATGACTGGCGCGTGCGATGACGCCACGTTTTACTCTAGGCATGTTCTACTCCTTATGCGTAAGGCATCATGGCGCGAACCGATGCTTTATTGGTTGCGTGAACTTCAGTCGTACCGCGCAACTGACGTTTGTTCTTGGTGGTCTTCTTGGTCAGGATGTGGCGCTTGAACGCTTGTGAGCGTTTGACGCTACCTCCGGCGCGAACCGTAAAACGCTTGGCCGCTCCGCTCTTGGTTTTCATTTTGGGCATAATTGCTCCTTGATTATGACGGCAGGTGTTTTCCGGTGGAAAAACTTGCAAACCTGATCATCACTTGTAATCGGGGACTCGTTGCAACATCGTCTCGACCATCCCCTTGCTGTCGAGAAAATTATTTTTTCTTGGCTTTGGGCGATAACACCATCACCATCTGCCG
>CAIRBC010000078.1 GCA_903876685.1 uncultured Nitrosomonadales bacterium
GGTGCGACCCTCACGACGGTTGCTACACTATACGTAAATACCCGGTTTGCTCACTGGGCGGCTCTCGGTACTGTCCACAAACCTCCCTCCAGAACCTGCACGTCATAACCGGCCTGCGCCAGGATAAAGGCAACAGCAGCACTGCGACAGCCACTCTGGCAGTAGACGATATATTTTTTGTTACGATCCAGAATGCCTATCGCATTGCGAATATCGTTCAAAGGCACATTCATCGCGCCGGGCAACCGGTCATAACGATATTCCGAGGGATGCCGCACATCGAGCCAAACAGCATTCTGCGCAATGGCCTGCATCGCCTGCTCATAGCTCAATTTATGTAGCAGAGGCTCTTGCAGCAGCGCCAGGAAATCCTGACGTCCGAGACGCAACAATACCCCGTTTGATTTCATGGTCACGGTCGCGTTGCGTTTAATATTGGCTACCAGCGCTTCTTCACCAAACACGTCACCTGACTTCAACAGCGCCAGCGATATATCCACCCCACCCACGCGACGCGTCACCTGAGCCTTGCCGCTATCAATCAGATAATAATAATCGCCCTCGTCGCCCTCCCGGATAATGACATCATTTTCCCATACGGCGATCGCTTCGATACGTTGCAACAGCAAGCTGATGTTCGCCATCGGCAAATGCTCGAACGGGCCATTCTTCAGGTTGTCCGCGCTAAACATCCGGGAATTCAGCAAATGTTTGGCGCTGATAGCCGTGTCGAAATTTTCAGCACCGCCAGATACCGTAAAGGAATGTTGCACCGTTTCATGTTGTGAAAACTGATCCAGGGTCACCATCCGATCCAGCAATTGGGCATCGACGCGCAATAACTGACTTTCACGCAAAGCCTTGGCACCCACAATATAGGGCTGTCGTTTACCCAGCGGATGTTTTGCCCACTCCGAACGAGCACTGACCACCACCCGATTGCCATCCTGATAAGCCAGCTCAAGTTCACCTTCCACCAGATAAACAGACTGCCCTTCCAGTCCATTACTTTCGAACGGGTTATTACCTTTGTGGATGGTTTCAATATGGCAATAATCCAGTATCTCGCGCAGGCGCGCAGGACCGAAAGAGGATATCGGTTCCAGGCCAGCCAATATTTTTATGTCGAGCGCGTAGGTCATCTAAAACTCCAACTCCTGATTGTTCAGTAACATTTTTGGGTGTCTATGAGTTGCGCTGGCTTCAATCTGCTGCATAGTCAGTTCAATCTCGCCTGGCTTCAGATGCGTAATATAGACTTCGGCCTCGCGTTGTAACTTTGTCAACTCCACACCCAGCAGGCTTGGGCATAGATGTTTGGACAGCACCGCCAATTCCTTTTCGTTATCCGAAAAGGCCGTCTCGATGATCAGATAGCGCAAATTCTCAATCCTGTTGACCACCTCCCATAGCGCATCACAACTGGTGGTATCCCCGCTATACACCAGACTGGCTTTGCCGCTATCCAGATGAAAACCAACTGCAGGCACGGCATGGTTGGCCGGAACGGCGGTTATCCTGCGACCGTTCAGCTGCACGGCTTCACCCAACTGGATAGTTCTGTATACCATTGAAGGCTGCTGGGTATTGGGGATTTGACTGAAGTCTGGCCAGATCTTCCAGTTGAAAATATGCTGTTTGAGTATATCCAACGTCTGCTCGATACCGTAAATCATCAGCGGACGGTCGCGCATCGCCCACACACTATCTACCATCAGCGGAATACTGGCAATATGATCCAGATGCGAATGACTGATAAAAACATGATCGATCATGCTGAGTTCAGTCAGACTTAGCTCATTGACGCCCGTTCCGGCATCAATCAATATATCCCGGTCGAGCAGAAACGAGGTGGTTCGCTGATTACCACCTATTCCGCCGCTGCACCCCAGTGTCCTGAGTTTCATCGTTCTGTCAGCCCTATTTATTTTGTTTGGAAAACATATACACCATCCCAATCCTGGGGGGGGGGATTGCTGCGAAAATAAGCAATACGTTCGGCATATATGGGATATAACTTATTGTCCGGCGCAGCACGTTGCAATCCTGACAAGCGTAATTCTGCCTGATCCCAATCCTGATTGCGATAGCAGTCGCGCACTTCATGAAATAAATCGACTTCATCTTTCAAAGCCTGAGACGCTTCCGCATTTAGCGCAACCGGTTCATAAATTGTCACCGGCTTGTCCTTGCCCTTTACCCGCACCTGATCGAGTTCACGGTATAAAAAATCCGTGACCCGATTTTTGGTGTTCTCGCCAACCACAATACCCACGCCATATTGCTTGGTGATGCCTTCCAGACGCGAGGCGAGGTTTACATCGTCGCCCATTACCGTATAAGCAACTCTCACCTCGGAGCCCATGTTGCCGACCGAAACATTCCCGGTATTGATGCCCACGCCAATATGAATCTCCGGCCAGCCGCGCTCCTTGAATCGCGGCTGCAAGTCTTGCAGCGTCGCCAGCATCTCCAGTCCTGCCGTGATGGCGTTCCTGGCATGATCACTATCCGGCAAGGGTGCGCCCCAGAATGCCATGATGCAGTCTCCCATATATTTGTCGATAGTACCTCGATGTTTGTAAACGACACGCGACAAGGGGGTCAAAAACATACTCATCAGTTCGGTCAGATCCTTGGCATTCAACCCTTCCGAAATCGTGGTAAAGCTGCGCACATCGGAAAAAAGTATGGTCATTTCGCGGCTTTCGCCTTCCATCGACACGCTTTGCGGATTTTTGGCCATTTCCTCGACCAGTTCATTGGGCACATACTGACCGAACAAACCGGTAATTTTCTTCTTGGTGCGTGTTTCAAAGAAGTAACCGATAGGCATATCTATAAAAAACAACAAACAGATCAATACCAAACAGTTGGCAAACGGCAACAGCAGATTCAGTTGCTGCCATGAATAAAAACTCGAACCAACTGTAATGACGGATGCTGAAATCCAAAGCAACGTTGCGATAACAGGGCTCACTATAGGCAGCATAACGGCCAGCAAAATACCCATTGCCAACAGCAAACCTTGCTCTGCCGTAAGCATGTAAAAAGGATGCCCTTTAGTCTTGGTGGTCAGTATGCTGTCAATCATGTTGGCATGTATTTCTACTCCAGGATAAGATTCTCCAACCGGTGTGTTACGCAAATCCTTCAAACCAGGAGAAGTTGTACCAATCAACACTACCTTGCTCTTGAGTTGGTCGACCGGCACCCGGTCATGCAACACATCTGCCAACGAAAAATACTGAAAGCTGTTCTGCTTGCCACGGTAAGGGATTAAAGTGGCTGCGCTAGCATCAACCTGAATTCTTAGAGATCCCGTGCCTTTAGTCTCCATCTCCAGCCATTCCAGATCGCCTCCCGAGGCATATTTGTCGCCTGAATAACCTGCCGTCAGTTTCGGCTGATCGAACAGGGTGCGCACCATAGCCAAAGATAATGATTCGTAATAAGCACCGTTATATTCTGCAATCATCGGTACCCGGCGCACCACGCCATCAGGATCTGTCAATGGCGTAAAATGTCCGGCGCTGGCTGCAGCCTTTTGCAACTCAGGCAGATTAGCTCCATAGCTGCTATAGGAGGTTAATTTGACAGGCCTGCCAGTGAATTCACCGGCAGGAAATACCGGCTCAGGCAAAGTACCCGACATATTGCCCTTTTCAGGATTCAGATAATAACCCAGCACTACCTTACGATTTTTGATGCTATTAGCAAACAGGCTGTCATATTCGAGCTGCGGCCTGAGTTTTTCCAGCACCTCATGGTACTGAGCATCATTCTTTAGCTCTTTCTGTGCGATATTCTGCAACACCTCCAGCCCTGAACTGGTATCCTTCTCGGCAAATACCACGTCGTAACCGACTACCTTTACAGCATATTTGTCGAACAACTTGTCCATCAACAGGCTGAGCTTATCCCGACTCCAAGGCCAGCGACCCTCTTCCTTCAGACTTTTTTCATCAATATCCAGGATGACGACATAGTTATCCTTGGTATTCGGCATGGCCAATTGCAGCTGTGCGTCGTAC
>CAIRBC010000079.1 GCA_903876685.1 uncultured Nitrosomonadales bacterium
CATAGGGCACAATTCGGTCGGGGAATTTGCGACAGGGGTCTCTCCCGCAAGCGGGGAGAGCGCAGCGAGGGGGGCGTAGCCGGGAGTAAGTCGCTACGCGTGTTTCACGTTAAAGTTGACTATATACGGAAATGATCGCACGCGTTTTACCTTTGACCTTTAGCCTGGCGATACCACGCCATGGTGATGTTCAGCCCCTGTTCCAGCGTATAGGGGGGGATCCAGCCTAGTTCTTTGCGTAGCTTGGTGTCATCAATCTGCAAAGACCCGAACAGGCGATTAAACTGCGCGGTAAAGCCACCCATTGCAGCGGTAGCGTGTAACAATAGCGGTGGAATATAGAAGGAGTGGCTGCTTTGCTGCAGCGCTTGAGCGATTTTTTCAACCAGTTCAGCCGTAGACACCGGCTTGCCATCGCTAAGCAGATAAGTTTGCCCGGCAGCGGCGGGTGTAGTGGCACAGGTGATCAGTGCGTCAAGCAGATTTCCGACATAGAGCAGGCTGCGTGCATTGTTTGCGCCAGCGAGCGGCAGTGGTATACCTCTGTGCAGCGCTTCGATTAGCCTGAGGAAATTTCCCTTAACTTTCGCTCCATAAATCAGGGGAGGGCGCACAATGACCACTTCCATTCCGCTATTTTTTGCAATACGCCACAGGCTCTGTTCTGCCTCCCATTTTGAGATTCCGTAAGGATCCTGGGGTTCGGGTGCATCTTGCTCGGTATAGCGGCGTGAATTTTTAGTCTCCTCACCGTTCACCTTGATCGAGCTGACAAAGACCAGACGCTTCACTCCAGAGCAAATGGCCTGTCTGGCCAGATTTTCCGTGCCGAGCAGATTCACTTGACGAAACGCCGCCAGCGGGTCGGCAGCGCTATCCTTCATCATATGCACCCGTGCAGCCAAATGCATGACAATGTCCACTTCCTGCAGCGCCGCAGACCAGTCTGTATGCTGGTCGATGTTGCCTATGGCCACCTGATCGAGCGTATTGATGCAGGGAAATTGGGTGCGTACCGCAGCCCTTACGGCATGCCCTCGCATGAGTAATTCTGTACACAGCGCTGCGCCGACGAAGCCGCTGGCGCCAGTAATCAGGAATTTCATGTGCGGTGTACCACAAAATTCTGCATTTTCTTCATCCTTAACGTGAAACTTGCGCAGCGACGAACTCTCCCTCGCCCGCTTCGGGAGAGGGATGGGGAGAGGGAAACGGGCATGGCGGGTTTCATTATCAGGGGTGGCAGTGTGCCATGCCCGTTAGTGAATGATCTGATAAGGTTCGAAGAAGAGCGACTCAATCTTGTCGCCTTGCAGGATCAGGCGTGCTTCAAGTCTGGAGTTGCCGGTCTCGCTGAATTCGAAACGATAACTGCGGCGCAACACCCGATGACCCGACGGGTCCCGCACCAGCGCAATTCCGATATTGGCGACCGTATTGTCGAGAAATTGAAGATTTGACTCACGACATGCCTGCATCGCAAAATTCCGGGCGATTTCAAGCACGCGCATACTGTCATACCAGAACCATCCTGAAGCAGCCAGCAAAAAAAGCAAAGCCAAAATATCCATAAAAATCCTGAATGGTTGATTTAAAAATTCTGGTTAATGCTGAAACCCGTGCTGGCATAGGGTTCCTGACGCAATTCAGCTAGACGCGCCAGTCCGAAATGTATGAAAGCCAGAGCTGCAAACGGAGCCGCAAACAGGTTCAGCAAGGGCACAAATTGCAGTATACCGGTGAGCAGACCCAAAGCCCACCATGCGGAGTTGTGCTTCGCAAACAGTTCTTGCATTTCCGCAGGGCTGGCATGTTCAGCCAGTGCGTCATAGCGAAACAGACGCTGGTTCAGATAGGCAGTGGCAATGAAAGGTGCTAGAAAAGCTGCGCCTACAAACCATAGCGTCATTCCCAACACCCAGATAGCCAAAAAAATGAGTAATGCAAACAGTACGTTCAATAGATTGCCGGCTAGATTGCCGCCGTTTTCGCGCCATAACTGCGGATAATCACGGTTCGCCACCAACCGTATTAATCCTGGCATCGCAAACAAGGCAGTGAATAGCAGGGCGCTTAGGAAAACCAGCGGTACAAATAGCAGCAGGTGTAACAATGCCTGAAGCCAATAGGCAATCCAGCGCGGTTCCACACCGGTAAACCAGCTTTCAATGCCGATGGCAGCCAGACCGCTGGCAAGCCAACCTGAAAAAGTGTTCCAGAAAACTGCACCTAGCACCAGCCAAAGTAAAGTTGCTGCGAATACCGGCCAGATCACCACCCACAACACCTGAAACTGGAATAAGTCGCGGAAGGCGCGCGACAGCGCATCGAGTATCGGATTCATGAGACGTCCTGGCGCTAAAAAAACTATTTTACACCCGGATACTGTTTGGTGGCATTAGCGCTGCGCAGAGGTTCGAGCAGTGACGATAAGCCGTTATGATCCAGTTCATGCATCAGCGCCAGCAATTTGCCGAGTTCGCCTGTGGGGAAACCCTCACGGGCGAACCAGTTGAGGTAAAATCCGGGTAAATCGGCAATTAGTCTGCCTTGGTATTTGCCGAAAGGCATCTGACGGGTAAGTAATAATTCCAGGTGTTCGTGGTTCATTGAGTATGGACATTCCATCTGGTTGATTGACTCATAAAAGTACAGTATTGAAGGATCATTTTTAAATGATCGTTACGTTTTGTTACAAAAATAATCATTTTTTCTGACTATGCTGACTGAAGACGGTGGACAGGAGCAGGAAAATTTTGCACCATCGGCTACAGTGTAGAGCAGGATAGCATAAGGATTTAAAAAATGGATCGCGTGAGTGGCTGGGACAGGTTGGGTTTGCAGATGAAGTTGCGCATACTGATTCAGGGATGCATGATTATCGTCATGGTGGCAGCCCAATATTGGATACTCTCGATATTCGAGCAAGATACCATGAAAGCGGCCAAAGAGAAGGCGGAAATGGTTGCGAATGGCGTCATTAACGGCTTGAATACGCTGATGGTTACCAAAATTGGCAGCGAAGATGTCATTAGCGACCAGGCCAGTCGCAAACTGTTCATTCAGAAGATGGGCGATGCAGAAAAAGTCCGGGAAGCACGGGTGATTCGTTCAAAAATACTGGATCAAGAATTTTCGAGCGGTCTACCCGAAGAGCAGCCTGTAGATGAATTGGATCGCAGTGTGCTGTCCAGCGGCAAGATTGAAAGCAGATTGATCAATGATGGTACTGCCAGTTTAAGAACAGTGGTGCCGTTTATTGCAAAAAAGAACTTTCGCGGCACCAACTGCCTTAAATGTCATGACGTGCCGGAAGGCACTGTACTGGGCGCCTCCAGTATTATCATCGACATAGATGAAGATATGGCGACACTGAGGCGCATCAATCTGAATCTGTGGCTGTGCCAGGGAATACTGCATCTCATCCTGTTTTTTGTGATTGGTTATATCGTCAATACCTTGCTCAAGCAGTTGGGCGGTGAACCGGAATATGTGATCAAGATTGTCAAAAGGATTGCCTGTGGTAATTTGTCTGAAAAGATTAGCACACGGGCAGGGGACAGCAGCAGCTTGTTAGCGGCGATGCAACAGATGCAGGCCAGCCTGAGAGAGATAATCGGTAATGCGCTTCAGACGGCTGATAAGGTGACAAACGCTGCCCGGATGTTGGCAGGTTCCTCGCATGAAGTGCTTAGTGCCTCTGAAAATCAGAGTGTTGCTTCTGCCGCCGTCGCAACCTCCGTAGGAAAAATGACGGCTGGTATTGCTCATATTGCCAACAATGCTACTGATGCCCAGATACACTCGGTAAAAACCGGTGATCTGGCAAAGCAGGGCGCTAGTGCGGTACGCGAAGTCGTCATCGAGATGGATAAAATTTATGAGGCGGTCAGTATCTCTTCGCAATCGATTACGGCGCTGGGTGAAAAATCCAATCAAATATCCAACATAGTCCAGGTCATCAAGGAAATAGCCGAGCAGACTAATCTGTTGGCGCTGAACGCGGCCATTGAGGCGGCGCGCGCCGGTGAACAGGGTAGAGGTTTTGCCGTCGTCGCCGATGAGGTCAGAAAGCTGGCCGAACGAACCAGTCACTCCACACGGGAAATTGCCACCATGATTGAGTCAATTCAAAGCGGTACCACCGCTTCGGTAGACGAAATGTCACAGGGAAACAAGAGAGTCAGCGATGGTGTCAAGATCGTCCGGGTCGCCGGTAGTGCTATGGATCAAATTCAGGCAGGGGTGCATCAGGTACTGGCTTCGATGGCCGATATTTCTTCTGCCTTGCGGGAACAAAATTCAACCAGTCAGCAGATTACTCATAGCATTGGGGGCATCGCCGCGATGACGGAAAAAACCAGCAATATTGTCAAGGAAGTTTCTGCCTCAGCCGACCAGCTCGAAAAACTTGCCATATCACTGAATGAGTCGATGTGTAAATTCACGCTTTAGAACAGACATCCAGCAATATTAATGTTTAATTGTAACTACTCAGGTACGCCGAATAGTGAGCGTAGCCCGGATGGAATGAAATGGAATCCGCGGTCTCGTGTCATGCCATATAATCTGGCAAATCGCACTCGATCCAATTTTTTCCCGGATTACGCTCCGCAGCATCCGGGTTGCTATCCTGGAAATGACCGCTATTTGCTTGTGTGTGCCCCTCCGGATTCCGGCCTGCGGCCTACCTTCTGGCTACGTTGCAGGATATATACCTCCCGCGACCACGTATTGTCAAGACCTGACCCCAGCCCTGTGTGATAACCGGATTCGCAATCAATCAAGTGACGGCGTAACGAAATTCCGCCGTTAAATCACCTTGATAAAATGTCCATTATGGATACAATGGACATTGTTGAAGATAACCCATAAAGGTATGACCATGAAAGTTATGACCGCGCGAGACGCTAAAAACCACTTTGGGGAATTCCTTGATAGCGCACAGCGCGAGCCTATTGTTATCACCAAGAACAATAGGCCTGTAGGCATCATGATTTCAATTCAAGACGCTGCCGCTACGGTTCTTCCTGAAATGATGATGGATAAAGAGCCTGGATATGATGCCTGGGTACTCGAAAAAGTGACCAGCACCATGCGTCGCGTCGATAGTGGGGAGACCGCCTTGATCGAGCATGATGAGGCTATGCAACAAGTTCGAGCCCGCCTCAAAGCAAGATTTTCGAAAATAGCTGCGTAAAATGCGCATTACCTGGACACAAGAGGCGCTTTTCGACCTTGAAAATATTCTTGCGTATTACTATTTGCAAGCAGGGGCGGTAATTGCCGAAAGTGTCGAAAGTCGCATTATCGAACAGATTGAAGCGCTCTTGAACTTCCCAGAGAAAACCCGCGTAAGTGACCGAATTCCTGGTGCGCGAGAGGCGGCTATACAGCGACTTCCTTACATTGCTTTTATCCGAATTTCAGCGGATACCGTCCAAGTGCTAAATATTGTGCATACTGCCAGAAAATTTCCAGCATGATATATTTAAATATTGTATTACAGAACCGGGGTCAGAACCGGGGTCACGGGGTCAGAACCGGGGTCAGG
>CAIRBC010000080.1 GCA_903876685.1 uncultured Nitrosomonadales bacterium
AAAAAAACAGGTGTTTGCATAGGCTGAATAATAACAAAATTATGTTGAAGGATAGCAGTAAATTGTTTCAGTTTTTTTGGGCAATATGCGCAACGAAGGTAGCTTCATGATACAGTGGACACAATTTTTTTTACTCAGTGATAAACAGGTCTGACCCCGGCTTGGGGGATTTTTAGAGAGCTTAAATGTAATGAGAAATAATCTGCCGGTAACACAGAACGAGATTAAATTAACCGCTAACACCTTGATTGTTTCGAAAACTGATCCGCAAGGCAGGATCACTTATGTCAACAAGGATTTTGTCGAGATCAGCGGCTATAGCGAATCTGAACTGATCGGTGAGCCGCACAACCTGGTACGTCATCCGGATATGCCGACCGAGGCTTTTGCCGATCTGTGGGAAACGCTCAAGGCGGGACGTCCCTGGACGGGCTATGTCAAGAATCGCGCTAAAAACGGTGACTTTTACTGGGTGCTGGCCAACGCGGCTCCGATTATCGAAAATGGCAAAACGCTAGGCTATATTTCTGCACGTCGCCTCGCTACACCCGAGGCTATTGCGGCACATGAAGCCGTTTACCGGCAATTCAGGGAAAAGCGTCAGGGTAATCTGATTATCCGTCATGGTAAAGCGGTCAGTCGTTATCGGCTGAGTCTGAACGATTTTGGCATTGGTGCCAAGCTTTGGAGCGGCATCGCGGTGATTATTGCCGCTGCTTCGATTGCCGTAGGCAGTTCCTGGCTAGGCATGCAGGAAGCGGAGCAAAGGCTGAGTGGCTTCATGGCGCATGAGCAGAAACTGCTCGACAGCTATTCGGAAATGTATGCACAGGGCTTGCAGATGGGGCAGGCGATGCGCAACATCGTCTTGGATCCTTCGAATAACAAAGCCTATGCGAATGCCGAGCAGGCCAGGCATGATTTTCAGGAGCAGTTGGAGCAGGCGCGTGCAGTCCTGGACAGTGATGAAGGGGTGCGCCGTTCGCTGGAGCAGATTGGGCAACTGAGCACTCAGCATTTTGCGGTGCAGGCGCGAATCATCAGCACCTTGAAGTCAGGTGATATGGCTGCCGTACACAAAATACTGAATGACGAAGACACGCCCCTGTGGCGTGAATACAAGAAGATCATTCTCGACAGTCGCCAGAGTCTTGCAAGCAAGGTGAGCAGCGGTAGAGCCTCCGTTCAGGAAGGGGTTGCCAGTGCAGGAAGGTTTGCCTTGTTGTCCGGACTGATTGCGCTGACAATTGCCGCATTGATGGCGCTGCTACTCACCCGAACCATTCGTCGTCCGATGCAGGAAATGGGCGAGACTTTTGCCAATGTATTGCAAGGCAACTATTCCAACTATATCGATATTGCCCGAAATGATGAGATAGGCCGTGCCATGCAGGGCTTGCAAGTATTGCAGACGCGGATGGGTTTTGAAGTAGTCGAGGCAAGGCGTCAGGCAGAAGAAAACCTGCGCATCAGGATAGGGTTGGATAACGTCAGCACCGGCGTGATGATTGCCGACAGCAATCGCCGTATTATTTATGTGAATAAATCGGTAGTGCGCATATTACAGGATGCCGAAGAGGATTTACGCAAGCAATTGCCGAATTTCTCTGTCGCTGGATTGATCGGTACCAGTATCGACAGCTTCCATAAAAATCCTCCGCACCAGTCTCAGTTGCTTGCCAATTTAAATAATACTCATACCGCAAAAATTGAAGTGGGTGGCCGGTCGATGGTGGTGAGCGCAAGCCCGGTGATCAATCTACAGGGTCAGCGGGTGGGCTCTGTTGCTGAATGGCAGGATCGTACCGCCGAAGTCGCGGTGGAAAGGGATGTGGCGGACATCGTTCAGGCGGCAGCCAGCGGCGATTTCACCAGGCGCATCCAGATGGCTGGCAAGGAGGGCTTTTTCAAACAACTGGCGTTAGGGATAAATCAGTTCATGCAAACCAGCGAAACCGCTTTGAACGAAGTGGCGCGGGTGTTGAATGCGCTGTCGCGTGGCGACCTGACCGAAAAAATCACCCAGGAATATGCGGGTACTTTTGGGCAGCTAAAGGTTGATTCCAATGCCACGGTGGAAAATCTCAAGGAAATTATTAGTCAGATTGTAGAGGCCACCGAAACCATCAATACCGCAGCCCGGGAAATTGCAGCAGGTAACAGTGATCTGTCGCAGCGCACTGAACTTCAGGCTAGCAGTCTGCAACAAACCGCCAGCAGCATGGAGGAATTGACTTCAACCGTGAAACAGAATGCCGAAAATTCCAAAATGGCCAACCAGTTGGCGATTGGCGCAGCCGATGTGGCGGGCAAGGGAGGGGCGGTGGTACATCAGGTAGTGTTTACCATGACAGCGATTAACGAGTCCTCCAGGAAGATCGTTGATATCATCAGTGTCATCGACGGCATCGCCTTCCAGACCAATATACTCGCGCTGAATGCGGCGGTAGAAGCTGCTCGAGCCGGTGAACAGGGCAAGGGTTTTGCCGTAGTGGCGGCCGAAGTGCGTAATCTCGCGCAACGTTCTGCAGCCGCCGCCAAGGAAATAAAGTCGCTGATAGACAATTCAGTCGCACAGGTAGAAGACGGTAGCCAACTGGTCGCACAAGCGGGTCATACCATGGAAGAAATCGTGATTTCAATTGAGCGTGTGACCGCGATCATGGCTGAAATTACTGCTGCGTCTGCCGAGCAAAGCCTGGGAATTCAACAGGTTAATCAGGCTATCACGCAAATGGATGAAGTGACCCAGCAAAATGCAGCGTTGGTCGAACAAGCGGCTGCGGCTGCCGAATCAATGGAAGAGCAAGCGCAGAATCTGGCAGTATCGGTAGGTGCTTTCAAGACGGGCAACTAGCCATTTGAAGGTGAGCAAAATTTTTCAATGAGATGATCGTCAACGCGACACACTTTCCGGTCGTTGTGACTGGACTAGTCTAGTAATGTGTTAATTTTATATTAGAGGCGATAATGACCCGTATCGGTATTTTTTTCGGCACTGAAACTGGGCGTACCCGGTTGATTGCCAAGCAAATCGCCAAAAAACTCGGCGAGAGGGCAGCCGCACCGGTGAATGTGGCCAAGGCGCAAGCGACAGACCTGCTGGCTTTTGAGGTACTGATACTAGGCACACCGACTCTGGGAGAGGGCGAGCTTCCCGGCCTCGCTACCGGACTCACCCAGCCAAGCTGGGCGGAATTTCTGCCGAAAATCGAATCGCTGGATTTCACCGGCAAACTGGTGGCAGTTTACGGCTTGGGCGAACAAGTGAAGTACAGCGAGCATTTTGTTAGTGCGTTGAAACCGATTTACGACACTTTCGAGGACTGCGGTGCTACCCTGATCGGACAATGGCCGGTGACTGGCTACCAATTCAAGGGGTCTGCCGCAGTGGAAGACGGTCATTTTCTGGGACTGGCGCTGGATCAGATCAATCAACCCCTGCTTACGGCAGAACGTGTTGATGCCTGGCTGGAACAGCTCAAGCAGAGTTTTCCGTCATGAACCCTTGGGCAGCGGCCAAGAACCGGCGAATAAAACATCTGCTGGTGTCGCTGGCAGAACGGGAGCAATGTGAAATTGAGCAAGACGAGGGGCAGGATCCTGCCATTGTCACCTTGTTCCACCCGGAACTTCCGCTGCTGCGTGCCCATGTGTTCCTGCATGGTCAACCTGAAGGCACTTATGGGCTGTTCCTGGAGTTCCCTCATCCCATCCCGGGTGTCGTTGATTCCAGAGATGGGTTGCCGTTGCAGCAACTTCTGGAATTACTTCAGGTGCATTTTTCAACGCCTCCGGGGTAAGAAAGCTTGAACGACAAAATGATGGATTTAGCTCACCTGTTTGACAACAACCTGCGCTGGGCGGAACAAATCACCGCCGCAGAACCTGAATATTTTAGTGCGCTGGCCGCCATTCAGTCGCCCGAGTATTTATGGATCGGTTGCTCGGACAGTCGCGTACCCGCGAATCAGATCATGGGTCTTAAACCTGGCGAAGTTTTTGTGCATCGCAATGTCGCCAACGTAGTCGTCCATACCGATCTCAACTGCCTTTCGGTGGTGCAGTATGCAATCGACGTACTAAAGGTGAAGCACATCATGGTGGTGGGTCACTATGGTTGCGGGGGGGTGCGAGCGGCTCTGGAGGGAAATTCTCTGGGTTTGATCGATAATTGGTTGCGCCATATTCAGGACGTGCGCGACCGTCATGCCGCATTTATCCATGCGCTGCCTGATCTTGAAACACAATGGCGCGCGCTTTGCGAGCTAAATGTACTCGAACAGGTGCGTAATGTTGCGCGTACTTCACTGGTTTGCGATGCCTGGCGACGCGAGCAGGTTCTGATATTGCATGGCTGGATTTATGGTCTGGACAATGGTCTGTTGAAAAACCTGTGTATTTCACTGGGTGCCAGTTCGGATCTTGAAGTCGTTATGCGCGCTGCCGTCGCGGCGGTGTACCGGCGATATGTGAGTTGAGCCGCTAACCCGTCGTATCCTCTAACGGGCATGGCAAATTGCCACCCCTGATGATGAAACCCATCATGCCCGTTTCCCCTCTCCCCATCCCTCTCCCGCAAGCGGGCGAGGGAGAGTACGATCGCTGCGCGAGTTTCATGTTAATGCAACCTACGAATTTTTATTAAATTTGATATTTCAATTACAAATTAGAGGTTAAACCTGTACGACAAATTTCAATCTTTGTCGCATTTGCGACAACAGCACTAGCACTGCAAGTGGCGGAATTGCTTAAGACTACAGCCTGGCGCGTTTATTGCTTAATAGCTATACATTGATCACCATGAGGCGTTAGCAAATGAATCTACAATTGGAAAATATTTTCACTGGCTTGTCCGAGGGCAGCGTGATTCCGTATCTGGGACCTGGCGCATTGGAAGGCGTGACCAACCTGAGCAACGGCAGTGCTATTCCGGCCGATAGTGACAGCCTGATACTGGCGATGAACAACGGTCTGCCGATGGCACCCAAACTGATGTTCGAGTTCCCGCGTGCGGCGATGAATGTTGAACTCAAGCGCGGGAGAAGCGCCGTCAACCGTTTCCTCGACACCACCTACCGCGACACTAAATGGAGTAGCTCTGAACTGCATCGCTGGCTGTCACAGCAAAATTTGCCCTTCATCATCGATACCAACCGCGACACCCAGTTACAACAGGGCTATGCAGGAGTTCCCCACACACTGATCGTGGGCACCGCACGCCTGTCCAGCCGCGCCTTCCGTTTCCGTCTGTTTTACTATGATGGCAGCCATTATGCCGCCATCGAACAAGAAGCCGTCAATACCAGTTTGCCGATACTGTTCAAACCACTCGGCACACCGCTACCGGAATCGACCTATATTGCCTCGGATGCCGATTTCGTCGATTACATTACCGAATTGATGGGTGGCTTCGCCATTCCCTCGTTCGTCAAGCGCTTGCGTCAGAACAAACGCTATCTGCTGCTCGGCCTGCGCCTGAATCGCGACACCGACCGCATGGTGTTTTCAGATCTCATTTTCGGTGCCAGCAAACCTGCCGGCTGGGCCTGCCTCCCGCAGGCGAGCGACAAGGAAAAACGCTTTCTCGCCAAGCAAAACATCGAAATTATCCCGTTGAACACCCGGGATTTTCTGTCTGCCGCAAAAGAATGGAACGTGGCCTTTGCCTGAGACTACAACCATCCGGCGCTTACGTTCAAAAGGGGCGCAAGCGCAGCCTACGATGCTGGCTGAATCTGCAACCAGTGCAATACGCTGCTATAGAAATCTTCACGAGTCACTGGTTTGCACAGCTCGGCATTCGCACCGGCAGCGAGACTACAGGCGGTATTTTCTTCACTCAAATAGTCGGTCATTGCCAGAATCGGGATAACCGAGCTACCGGGCAATTGCCGGATGGCACGGATAGTCTCCAACCCGTTCAGCACCGGCAATTGCATATCCATCAAAATTAAAGGGTAATCGCCTTTTTGCACCATTGCGACGGCCTCGACACCATCATTGGCAATATCATGCAGCAGACCGGCCGCTTCGAGCAGAATCGCCACCACTTCCCGGCTCACCGTATCGTCTTGCGCAAGCAACACCCGCACCCCCTGAAAATGTCTGGCCAGCAGATCGCGTGGCGATAACTCTTGTGCAACCCTGAACCTGGCGGTAGCCCAAAAGGTGCTACCTGCCCCTTCCTGACTTTTAACACCCACTTCTCCGCCCATCATCCGGGCAATGCGCTTGGTCAGAAATAGTCCCAGACCCACCCCGCCATACGGGCGAACGGTGGACTCGTCAGCCTGAGTGAAGGCCTCAAAAACCCTGGCTTGCTGGGCGTGGCCAATACCGATGCCCTGGTCGCTGACTTCGATGCAAAGCAATACGCTGCAATTATCTTCCTCAAAAATACTCAACTGCAGCCTGATATTGCCATGTTCCGAAAACTTGATCGCATTGGAAAGTAAATTGATGATCATCTGCCTCAGACGCAACGCATCGCCGTAAAGCCGTTCAGGCAAAGCGCTGGAAATTTCGCAACTCAGGCTGAGTCCCTTGGCTTTTGCCGGTGCCTCATGCATACGCCGGGTGTCGTCAAGGAGCTGCGAAACAGAGAAGTTCTGTTCTTTCAGCTGCAACTGTGCCCCTTCGATCTGAGAAACATCCATGATGTTATGGATAATCGCCAGTAGATGCCGGGCTGAAGCATTACTTTTACTCAGCCAGTCGATCTGTTTGGGCTGCGTCGAGCAACTCAGCGCCAGCTCATTCATCCCAAGGATACCGTTCATCGGGGTGAGCAATTCATGGCTCATATTGGACAAAAATATATTCCGCACGCGACTGGCGGCTTCCGCCGCATCAACGGCGACTGCCAGCGCCGCAGTACGGGAAAAAATGATCTCCTCGAGTCGGTTCCGGTACTGTTCGAGTTCGGCTTCGGTCTGTTTACGCTGGGTAATATCAGTCAGTGCGATACGCAACACCGTCATATTGTCAGTTTTTTTATGGCACTCACAATCGAGCAATACCTGCAACCCAGGCGTGCCTGCAATCGCCAGTTCGCAACTCTTCCGGATTCCGTCTTTCCACACCGACCAACAATGCAGCTGCCAGCGGTCGCGATCCTCGGCGACCAGGTAACTCTCCAGCTTGGGATAAGCTAAATTATTGCGATCCACCCTGAGCAACACCGCGCAGGTCAGATTCATTTGTTCAATCAAGCCAGACTGATCGAGCGTCAGATAACCGACCGGCGATAACTCATAGTAATCGACATAAAGATCGCGTGATTTTTCCAGCTCCAGCTGCAACTGCTGCAATTGCTCGTTTTGCCGACTATACAGTGACTTAAAGTTGTCTCGTTCCAGCAGCAGTTCAGTATCCCCGGCTGGGCGGGTCATAACAATTTGCCCGGTGCTGCTGCAATGGCCTCCTGTATTTTCTGTGTAGCGGCTAAAAAAGTTTCTTCCAGCAGGCTGGCACTTGCCGCACATTTATGCGCATCGCCTGCTGCACCGGCGGATTCCATATCTTGACACAATTGCCCCAATTGCATCGCACCAACGGTGCGGGCGGCGGATTTCAGCTTGTGCGCCATATCCATGACCCTCTCTGTGTCGCCAGGGGCTGCTGCAATCGCGCTGACTTGATCTCGGGCATGCAGCAGGAATTTCTGCAACATACGCTGAATCATCTCCGGCTTATTGCCAATCAGCTGCGGGAGAATGCTTGCATCCCAGATGGCAGGGAGCGGGATTATAGCCGGAATTTCATCCTTGACCGCCGCTATCGTATCCTGTGCTTGCTGCGACTCCAACTCCCCGGCTATCACGGACTGCGCATGCTGCGTCAGCGCTTGCGGAAACCACTTGTTCAAAATCCGTTCCAGTTCATCCAAACGCAACGGTTTTGACAAGTAATCATCCATACCACTGGCGATACAGCGTTCGATTTCACCCTGTACGATATTGGCAGTGACGGCAATAATCGGCAGACGGGTGCCTTCGGCTTCGCTGTTGCGAATCAGGGTGGCCAGCTCAAAACCATCCCGATTCGGCATATGGCAATCGGTAAGCAACAAGGCATAATGACCGTTCTGCCACATCTTGAATGCCTCTATGCCATCCCCGGCAATGTCTGAGGTATAACCCAACATCCGCAACTGCTCCTGTATCACCTCTCGATTGGTTTCATTATCCTCAGCCAGCAGTATCGTCTGCCGTTTGTCCAAGTCCGGTGCTGCTGCATTTACCTTGCCCATTAACGGGCTACGATAACTCACTTGTGTTTGCTGAGCCGTCATCACCAGACGCCCGCTGGCCACTGCGATAGCGCGAATCAATTCGGCGTAAATTATCGGGCGTGCGCGTATCACCACTTCAGGGCGGGCAGTATTCACCACAGCATGCCCGTCACTCTGCAACAACCTGACGATGCCTACCCCCTCGGGCAAATTCTGCAAACTTTCATCGATATCTCCATCCAATAGCACAACCATGCTACCCGCTGAGGGTTGCTGCAAACGCAAACAGACAGCAGCCATATCTCCTGACAGCGTGACTTCTGCGCCCGAGGCTGTGCAATAAGCCGGCACGATCCGGGCGACCAGTGTATCGCGACAGACACACCACACATGCACCCCTTCCAGACTCGGCTCAAACACCGGCATGGCTTTGCTCTGAGCTGGATGCAACGGTAAAATCACTTTGAATTCGGATCCTGCCCCCAGGATACTGTGTACGGTGACCTCGCCATGCATCAAGTCAACCAAACGCTGAACGATACTCAGCCCTAGACCGGTGCCGCCAAATTTTCGGGCAGTGCTTACATCTCCCTGAGTAAAGGGTTTGAAGAGTTTGGCAACCAACTCTGCCGTCATGCCGATGCCGTTATCCTGAACGGAAATCTGCAAGCCCTGACTACCGTCAGCCTGGCGACAAGGCTCTACAGACAGAACCACCCGGCCAGGCGCGGCTTCAGTAGCGCTAGTGAATTTCATCGCATTGCCGAGCAGATTGAACATGATCTGACGCAACCGGACGGGATCAGAGAGTATCCAGTTGGGCAGACTGGGGGAAACAAATAATAAAAGCTCAATCTTTTTACTCTGCGACAACGTCGCCAGCAACAGCGCCACTTCCTCAGCCACTCCACGCAGACAGGTCGGCACAATTTCGATCTCCAGCATGCTTGCCTCAATCTTGGAGAAATCGAGTATATCATTCAGTATATGCAACAAAGCCAGAGATGAATCCTGAATGGTATTGAGCATTCGGTGTTGCTCTGGCGTCAAAGTGGACCGCTGTAAAATATCCACCACGCCGATCACACCATTCATCGGCGTGCGAAGTTCATGGCTCATATTAGCCAAAAATGCCGATTTGGCACGACTGGAAGCAAGCGCTTCCTCCTCCGCAATCTTGCGTTTGGTGATGTCGGTGCGCACCGCGATACGCTCCTGCAGCTTGCCATCCTCATTGATGAAGGAGACGATGGTGGTATCCAGCCAAAACAGCTGCCCGTCCTTGGCACGGTTACACACCTCTGCCCGCCACACCTCTCCTCGATTAAGGGTTTCATACATTTCCTTGAAAAATTCTCTGGAATGCTGCCCAGAATTCATCAGACGGTGATTCTGCCCGATGAATTCCTCCCGGCTATAACCACTAATCTCACAAAATTTTTCATTACCATAGATGATCCGATCATCAGGGTCGGTAATGGTGACGATCGCATGTTGATCCAGCACGAATTTCTGATGGTCAAGTCTCGCCAAAGCATGCCTGGCCAATGCTACACTCTGCTCGAGATCAATGGTTTTCTGCTGCACCAACACTTCAAGATTATTCCGATAGTGCGACAGTTCCTGCTCGTTCCGTTTGGCTACACTGATGTCCTGAAAGGCCACCACCGCCCCCTGATAGCGTCCGTCTTTAAACATCCCTTGCGACACAAGAGATACCGGAAACAGACTGCCCTCCCGTCGTTTGAACACCTGATCGCGATTGTTGACGCGCATCCCTGAGCGATTATGCCGGCTGATAATACAATCGGCAGCCGCTATCGGTTCTCCAGTGGCCGTCACGCTATGTATCGTGTCATGCACCAACACGCCAAGGAAATCCTGACGGTTCCAACCCAACAAGCGCTCCGCCTCGCTGTTTAGATAGATACAGTTACCGACCGCGTCCTGCACATACAGACCCTCGCCCAGGGTTTCGCTGATCAGTTCATAGAAATCGCGTTGTTCTTGCAAGCGTTTTTCAAATTCAATACGCTCGGTAATATCATTGCTGATGGCGACATAAGAGAGGGCTTTGCCTTCTGCGTCGAGAAACGGTGAGATGGTCATTTGCAACCAATAGCGTGACCCATTCTTGGCGCGGTTGCATATTTCCCCCATCCAGACGTTCCCGGAACTGATGGTATCCTGCATCTCTCTGAAAAATGCGGCCGGATGGAATCCGGAATTAAGCAGGCCATGATTTTTACCCAGCAATTCGTCCCGCTGATAACCGCTGCTCTTACAAAAATTGTCATTGACCGAGCTAATGTTTCCCTTTAAATCGGTGACGCTCACCATCGCGTGCCGATCCAACGCGCTTAGTATATGTTTCAGTTCAAGACTAAGTTCGGCCTCACTCTTCGCCAACAACTGTGTGGCAGTGTTGCTGGCCTCGATATAAATCGACAGCACCATCCCCACCAGGGCAATGATCATCACAAACGACCAGTAGCTACCCATATGGTGATAGCCCTTGTCGCCTGCAAAATAGCCGATGCCCAAGTCTGCACCAATGATACCCAACCCCGCCACCAGCAGCACCGCAAAGCAGATGGCTCTGGGATCCAGTCTCAGCGCAATCCAGGTTAAAAACAGAAACATCAAGTTGGGGTGCAACATTGCCAACAGGCTATCGGGCATCGAATGCTGTAGCAGATCCAGAAAAATCATGCTCGCGACCAGCGTCATCAAGGCGAAAACAATCAGGGTCTCGCGTATCAGTTGATAGCCGGGTTGTACATAGCGATTAGATTCACTAGGCCAGCATTTCAGGAGCAACGGGGTGAACAGCACCACTGCCAGCGAACTTACCATCCAGGCGTCTGCAAAACTTCCGGTGAAATTTTCACTGCTCGCGAGGTCAGCCAACCACAACACCAAGCTAACCAGCAAGGCAGCTAGCGCGGCATTGGCAAAGGCTCCCCATAGATAAAGGCGCATCAAATCCCGCAAACACGACAATCGGGTATCAAACACCCCCCCTCTGGCAATCAGCCTGTCAGCTGCCAGACAACCGGCAACCGTGCCTATCGCCATGATTATGCTAACAATATACGAGCCACCGAACAGCATCTCGGCCAGAAAACCACCCACAAGCACTGCCCGGAAGTAACGACTACCGCCAATCAACTGCGCCGCCAGCGCGATACTGCCCAAGAGCGCGTAACTAAAGCGAAGTGACCAGTCTGGCAGCAGCAAAAATTCTATCCCGGTCAGCAGGAAGCAAAGTATCGCAACCCCTGGCCTATGGAAACTTTCAATCCTGCGCAAGGCCGGTGTCAGGTTATTCATCATTACTCCTTAGCCATGGATCTCAAACAAATAATTTCGCATACCCAGCTCTCCCGGAAACATAGCATGAATCAACCTGAAATCCTCTGTGACCACCGTCCGCACCGCACCACCCCGCCCTTGGGCGGGTGGTTTTTCGGGATGAGTCAGGATTTTCGCTTAACCCGGCAAGCGCACAGTGGCAACCACCCTACTGCCATTCCCCAAATATTCGAGCTTGTCGAAACTGACCGCACGCGACATCGCTATTCCTCTGCCATGCAAGTCAAACACCCGATCCGGACTGAAGTCTACATAGGACTGCCAGTCAAAGCCACAACCCTGATCACTAATCGTCACGATGCTGACCTCCGACGTTTTTTGTAAGGTGACAGACACACTACGGTCTGCATATAACGGGTTGCGCAGCCTGGCTTCCACTTCAGCGACACAACGCTCTTCGGTCAACAGTTGACTCTTTTCTGCATAACTGATGCCTAGATTGCCATGCTCGACGGCGTTGATCAACAGTTCAGAATAACCATTCACGGTACGCGCCGGGTTCATACTGGCATCCGCCAATAACAGCGCCAGATCGCGAGCTTCGGACAAGGTACGAAAGCTGAATTCCACGCGACGCAACAAATTCAGAATGTTCGCATGCTGACCGACCAGCGTGCGTAATTCGCGTTTCTGACGAAACTCCTCGAGGGCATTCTTGATCACCAGTTTCAGCACATTTTCTGCCGAAGGTTTGATCAGATAATAAAAAGCGCCTTCAGCCAGACCCTCGATGATATCTTCCTGACGATTTT
>CAIRBC010000081.1 GCA_903876685.1 uncultured Nitrosomonadales bacterium
AAATAATGGAGAAGACTTCATTGAGAGAAACCGGTCTACTCGACGGCATTAAGTTTGATGAGGCATTTAACATGATTGCCATCAGGAATGGAGTGTGTTTCACCTTGCTGAAATCCTGCAAGTTCAACTGGCATTCTGCACCAGCAACAAGGCCTCCCGCACCATCGGCGATAAACCGGTATCGCCGCATTCACGGATGTGACCATACAGCGCGGTGCGCATACGCGGCTCCCAGTTTCTCTGGATATGTGCGGCAATATCTTTTACCGCCTGTTCGCGGTTCGGCATGGCTTCGAAAAAAGAACCGATCTGGTTAGCCATTTTGATCAGGTTGGCAACATTCATAGTGAGCTTCCTTGCAGGCGATTAGCATGAGTATAAATGGCGCAACTGGCGCCGCGTAGAAAGCCGACCAGCGTGACATTGAGCTTTTCTGCCAGACGCACGGCGGCTGCGGTCGGAGCTGATACGGCGGCGAGTATACCAAAGCCCAGTGCGGCGGATTTTTGCACCATCTCGAAACTGGCACGACTGGTAATCAGCAGCGCACCCGCCGCACTTAACGTGAAATTCGCGTAGCGACTCGCTCCCCCGCGCTCGCTTGCGGGAGAGGGCGGTTTCATTGCCTTGTCCGTTAGTCTGGCCAAGGCACCCAGCGTCTTGTCCAGTGCATTATGTCGTCCTACATCTTCGCGGGCATGGCTGATGTTGCCATCAGTACCCACCAGGCAGGCGGCATGTACGGCACCGGTCAGTTGTTGCAGCGCTTGCCGGGAGGGTAACAGGCGTATGCCTTCATATAAGGCAGACAAAGGAAAAGCGGGGCTGTCAGCCACTGGCGGGAGGTCGCGCATCACTTGATTCAGGCTTTCTGTGCCGCATAAGCCGCAACCGGTGCGACCGGCCAGGCTGCGACGGTGCTCCTTGAGTCTGGCGAAGCATGCGGCTGAAATTTCAAGTTGCAGAGTGATACCGGTTGCTCCTTCCTCAATCTGAATATCGTAAATTTCAGCCGGATTATGCACAATTCCTTCGCTTAGACTGAAACCTAGTGCGAAATCTTCAAGGTCGGTCGGGGTGGCCAGCATCACCGTATGCGAGATGCCGTTGTATTCGAAGGCAACCGGGATTTCTTCGGCGAGGGTATCCAGACTCGGCGTACAGCCGGGTCTGCATACTAAAAGTTGTGTTTGCGCCTTCACGATTTATAACCCTCGGCCAGCAAGTGTTTTTGTTGTTGATCGGCAATATTATTCCTGAGCTGCCAACTGGAGGGTTGAGCTACCCGTACCAGTTGCACTGCCGTGACCTTGTATTCCGGGCAATTGGTGGCCCAGTCGGAATTGTCGGTGGTGATCACGTTTGCCCCCGATTCAGGGAAGTGAAAAGTGGTATAGACCACGCCGGGTTGGACTTTGCTGGTCAAGGTTGCACGCAATACCGTATCTCCGGCACGGGACTGGATGCCTACCCAGTCACCTTCGGTAATGCCGCGTTGTTCTGCATCCTCAGGGTGGACTTCCAGAATGTCCTCGGCGTAGAAGCGACTATTCTCGGTGCGCCGGGTCTGCGCGCCTACATTGTATTGTGAGAGTACGCGTCCGGTAGTCAGCAGCAGCGGGAATTTGCGGGTTACTTTTTCGGAGGTTGCGACATACTGGGTGATCAGAAAGCGCCCTTTGCCGCGCACGAAGCCGCCGATATGCATGGTCGGCGTGCCTTCCGGTGCCTTGTCGTTGCAAGGCCATTGTACGCTGCCCAATTTATCCAGTTTCTCATAACTGACTCCGGCAAAAGTCGGGGTCAGCCGGGCGATTTCATCCATGATTTGCGCAGGATGGTCATAGTGCATGGCATAACCCAGCGCGTTTGCCAGCGCCATGGTGACTTCCCAGTCGGCCTTGCCGGAAAGCGGCGGCATCACCTGCCGCACTCTGGAGATGCGGCGCTCGGCATTGGTGAAGGTACCGTCTTTTTCGAGGAAGGAAGCGCCTGGCAGGAAGACATGTGCGTATTTCGCGGTTTCGTTGAGGAATAAATCCTGCACCACCACGCATTCCATCGCAGCCAGCGCTTCCTGCACATGTTGTGTATCCGGGTCTGACTGGGCAGGGTCTTCACCCTGGCAGTAAAGTCCCCTGAAACTACCATCCAGCGCGGCTTCCAGCATATTGGGGATGCGTAGACCCGGTTCGGACTGGATGCTGACCTGCCAGGCGTTTTCAAATAGTTCGCGGGTGATGGTGTCTGAAACATGGCGATAACCGGGTAATTCATGCGGGAAGCTGCCCATGTCGCATGAACCTTGCACATTGTTCTGACCGCGCAGCGGATTTACGCCTACCCCTTCGCGTCCGACATTGCCGGTGGCCATCGCAAGGTTGGCAATGGCGATGACGGCGGTAGAGCCCTGTGAATGTTCGGTCACGCCCAGACCGTAATAAATGGCGGCATTTCCGCCAGTAGCATACAGTCTGGCTGCCGCACGCAGTTCACTGGCGGGCACGCCGGTGGCGGCTTCCAGTGATTCGGGAGAATTGGCCGGTCGCGCTACAAACTCTTTCCAGTCCTGATAGGCCTGCGCCTCGCAGCGTTCGGCGACATAGCTTTCTGCTACCAGACCTTCTTCGACGATCACATGGGCGATTGCGGAAAGTACCGCGACATTGGTGCCTGGTCTGAGTTTGAGGTGATGGTTAGCTTTGGCATGCGGTGCGTTGATCAGATCGATTTCACGCGGATCGATGACAATCAGTTTGGCGCCTGCACGCACGCGGCGCTTGAGGCGAGAGGCGAACACCGGATGGGCATCGCTGGGGTTGGCGCCGATCACCATGATCACGTCGCTGTGTTCGATGGATTTAAAGGTTTGTGTGCCTGCCGAAGTGCCCAAGGTCTGTCCCAGACCGTAGCCAGTCGGCGAATGGCAGACGCGCGCGCAGGTATCGACGTTGTTATTGCCGAAAGCGGTGCGTACCAGTTTTTGCACCAGATAATCTTCTTCGTTGGTGCAGCGACTGGAGACCAGCGCACCGATCGAATTTTTGCCATGTTTTTGCTGTACGCGGCGAAATTCACTAGCCGCATGGCTCAACGCGGTTTCCCAGGAAACGACTTGCCAGGGATCGCTGATTTTTGCGCGTATCATGGGTCTGGTGATACGCTCCGGATGCGTTGCATAGCCCCAGGCGAAGCGACCCTTGACACAGGCATGACCTTCATTGGCCTGACCTTCTTTCCACGGCACCATGCGTACCACTTCATTGCCTCTCATCTCGGCTTGAAAGCCGCAGCCGACGCCGCAATAGGCGCAGGTGGTAATCACCTTATGTTCGGCCTGCCCAATGTTGATGACGGATTTTTCGGTGAGTGTTGCGGTCGGACAGGCGTTGACGCAAGCGCCGCAGGAGACACATTCCGAAGTCATGAAGCTTTCGTTTTGACCTGCCGTGACACGAGACGCAAAGCCGCGTCCGCTAATCGTCAGCGCGAAAGTGCCTTGCTGTTCGGCGCAGGCACGCACGCAACGGTTGCATACGATGCATTTGGCAGGATCATAAGTGAAATAAGGATTCGATTCGTCTTTGACATTATCGAGATGGTTTGCACCCTGCATTCCATAGCGGACTTCGCGCAAGCCCACCTGACCTGCAGCCGTCTGTAATTCACAGTTGCCATTGGCCGCGCAGGTCAGACAGTCCAGCGGATGATCGGAGATATACAGTTCCATTACACCGCGTCGCAACTCGGCCAGTTTGGGCGTCTGCGTGTGTACTTTCATGCCAGCCCGTGCCGGGGTGGTACACGAAGAGGGATAGCCGCGCACACCGTCGATTTCGACCAGACACAAGCGGCAGGAACCGAACGGTTCCAGAGAATCGGTGGCGCAAAGTTTGGGGATCATCGAGCCAGCCATGACGGCGGCGCGCATCACGGAAGTGCCTGCCGGTACGCGGATGTCAGTGCCATCTATGTTCAGGCTGAGGATAGGTTCTGTGGTGATTTCAGGAGTGCCGTAATCGAGATCTTTCATTGAAAGTCCTCCGGGAAATGGTTAAGCGCGGAAAGCACGGGGTAGGGCGTCATGCCACCCATCGCGCATAGCGAGCCATGAGTCATGGTGTCGCACAGACTGCGTAGTAACGGAATCAGTTTGTTCTCGCCGGCGCGGATGCGCTCGATGACTTCTACGCCGCGCACCGAGCCGATGCGGCAAGGGGTACATTTTCCGCAAGATTCATGCGCGCAGAAAGCCATCGCATAGCGCGCCTGCAGACTGAGATCGACGCTATCGTCAAAAGCGACTATGCCGCCATGACCCAGTACCGCACCGATTGCCGCGAAGGCTTCATAGTCCAGTACGGTATCGAATTGGGATTCCGGGAGATAGGCTCCTAGCGGTCCGCCCACTTGCACGGCGCGCAACGGTCGACCGGAATGGGCACCGCCACCGTAGTCATAGAGTAATTCCCTCAAGGTGGTGCCAAACGGCACTTCGATCAGGCCGCCATACTTGATATTGCCCGCCAGTTGGAAGGGTAAGGTGCCGCGCGAACGCCCCACCCCCAAGTCTTGGTAAAAGGCTGCACCCTTGGCGAGTATGTCGGGCACGCTGGCAAAACTGATGACGTTATTGATGACGGTGGGCATGCCGAACAGCCCGTTAATCGCCGGTAGCGGCGGTTTGCTGCGCACGATGCCGCGCTTTCCTTCCAGGCTTTCCAGCATGGCAGTTTCTTCGCCGCACACATAAGCGCCGGCCGCCAGTCGCACGATGATCCGGAAATCACCCAGCCATTCGCCTGCCTTAGCGATGGCGGCATTCAGCGCCGCATAGGCATGGGGGTATTCGGAACGAACGTAGATATAACCGATAGTTGCACCCACCGCCAGACCGGCAATCGCCATGCCTTCCAGCAGGCAAAACGGATCACCTTCCATCAGCATCCGGTCGGCAAAGGTGCCGGAGTCGCCTTCATCGGCATTACCTACGATATATTTTTGCTTAGAGGCCGTGTCAAGCACGGTCTTCCATTTGATGCCGGTGGGGAAGGCCGCGCCGCCCCGACCGCGCAACCCTGAGTCGGTGATTTGTTGCACAATTTCAGCGGGTGTCAGCTTTAGAGCATTCGCCAGCCCTTTTCCGCCACCGTAAGCCAGATAATCTGATAGGGAACGCGGATCGATCAGACCGACCCGCTTCAGACTGACCCGCTGCTGCCTTGCCAGATAAGGATGCGTTTCGATGTCGCCCAGAAATAGTGGGTGTTGGCCACCTTGGGTGAAGCCGGCTTCCAGCAACCCGGGCAGATCGGCAACGGTTACCGGGCCATAAGCCACGCGACCGGATGGCGTGACCACTTCCAGCAGCGGTTCCAGCCAGTACAACCCGCGCGAGCCGTTGCGCACGATGTTGAGCTCCAGCGGTGCAGCTGCCTGCCTTAGTGCGTTGCAGACTTCTTCCGCACCCAGCGACAATGCGGCGGCATCGCCTGGAATATAAACCGTAATGCTCATGATTCATCTCCCAGTGCCTTGATTAGCGCATCGAACTTTTCCGGTGTCACGCGCGCATGCAGCTTTAGTTCATCGATCTGCATGGCCGGTCCGAGAGTACACAGCCCCAGGCAATAGACTGGCTCCACCTCAATGTTCTGTAATTTCGCATGCTCAAACAGGGCGTTACAGCCATTTGCCTGACAGGCTTCTGCGCAGCATAGTCGCACGACATGTTTCGGTGGCGGGGTGGTGCGAAAGTGCTGGTAATAACTGATGACTCCATGCACCTCGGCGCGTGACTGGTTCAGGTGGTTGGCGATCAGGGGAACCGCATCTTCGGGCACATAACCCAGCGCATGCTGGACATCATGCAGGATGGGCAGCAGGGAACCCGGTTCATGCTGGTGTTTGGCAAATATTGTATTTAATTTAGAAATCATGGTGATAGGCTATTCATTCATGGCAGGGAAGCATTCTCCCCTGCCGGATTTTGCTACGGATTTATTTGAATAAAATGATGGTCTTCTGTACCGTCATCCAGATACCCCAGCCTAGCGGAATCCATACGGCCATCCAGGCGAAGGTAACGGCCCAGGAATGGCGGACTTCTACCGCCAGCGCCGAGACATCTTCAACAAAATGCTGGTGGGTATCATCGGCGATTTTCTTTTCTTCCAGCACTTCTTCAGGTTTCATGTGGTGTTCTTCGGCCACTGGAGTGACCAGCCAGTTGCAGATGAAGCCCAGCACCAACAGACCCGAGAGTATGTACATGGTGATGGTGTAGGCATCGGCACGCGCTACGCCGTGATCGAGTTGGTATTCGCGAATGTAGTTCACCAGCACCGGGCCGAATACACCTGCCGCAGACCAGGCGGTGAGCAGTCTGCCGTGGATTGCGCCGACGAATTTAGTGCCGAACATATCTGCCAGGTAAGCGGGTACGGTAGCGAAGCCGCCGCCATACATCGACAGGATGATGCAAAAGCCGGCGACAAACAGCGCCAGACTACCCGCTTGCGCCATGGTAGGAATCGCGGCATACAGCGCAAAACCCAACAGGAAAAAGGTGTAATAGGTCGCTTTGCGGCCGATTTTGTCTGAAAAAGACGCCCAGACAAAACGTCCGGCGATATTGAATAGAGATAACAATCCGGTGAAGCCGGCGGCAACGGCAGCAATCGCGGTCTTCTGCTCCAGGGTCAGTTCGTTGAAGGTTGCGTTGATACCGATTAGTTTGCCTGCAAAGACTTCTTGCAACATTGGCGACGCCATGCCCAATATGCCGATTCCGGCCGTCACATTCAGGCACAATACTCCCCAAACCAGCCAGAACTGACGGGTCTTCCAGGCGACATCCAGATGCACGTGATTGTCGGTGATCATCGAGTTTTTGGCTTTAGGAGGCGGCGTCCAGCCCGCCGGTTTCCAGTTTTCTGCGGGAACCCGATAGCCCAGCGCACCAGCCATCATGAATACAAAATAAATTACCGCCAGCGAAAGAAAAGTTTCGACCACGCCTACCGAAGTCGGGGTAGCAAAGTAGGTCATCAGTTTATTCGCGAGCGGAGCACCGATCATGGCACCTCCGCCAAAGCCCATGATTGCCATGCCGGTAGCCATGCCGCGACGATCCGGGAACCATTTAATCAGGGTAGAGACCGGCGAGATATAGCCCAGACCCAGGCCGATACCGCCGATTACGCCTGAACCTAGCCAGAGCATCCATATCTGGTGTAAATACACGCCCAGTGCCGAAATCACCAGACCGCCACACCAGCAGACGGCCGACACGATACCCGCCTTGCGCGGACCGGCCTTTTCCAGCCAGCCGCCCCAGATCGCGGCGGAAGAACCGAGAAATACAAAAAACAAGGTATACATCCAGCCGAGCATCGAGATCTTCCAGTCGCAGTTTGCGGCGAAAACCTGCTCGAAAAAACCCAGGTCTTTGGCACAGTCCACCGCCTTGGTGATGCCGATGGCGCGCGACAAAGGCAGCCAGAATACGGAAAATCCGTAAGCCATGCCGATGCAAAGATGAATGGCAAGTGCTGCGGGTGGAACCAGCCAGCGATTGAAACCTGGCCTGGCGATGGTGCGTTCTCTATCAAAGAAACCGGGTACCGCGGTTTGAGCGTTATTCATGATCTTGTCCCTGTTGTTTTAAGTTCAGTCGCGCTGTTGTGATTTTTTGCGCAGTGGTTAAATTACACGGATGGCAACAGGGAATAAAGCGAGAAATTTCGAAGAGCTATTCGTTTTTGGTGTACAGGTTATTGAGACCCAGCGCCTCTTTAAGCAAGGCTTCTATCATGGGAGGACGCGGTTCGCGTAGCGGCACCACCAGTCCGGTCGCCCACACCACGGTCGGTTCAATCAGCGGCAGCACCCTTACACCGGTAGGTATGCCAATCAGATCGAGCACACCGCGCGGCAATATCGCAGACCAGGAGCCGGAACAGACATGCGCCAGCATACTGACAATCGAATTGGTCTCCAGGGTAGGCCGCACCTTGCAGCCCATTTGTGCAAACACTGCGTCTATCGTCTTGCGGTTTTGCATCTCCGGGGTCAATAAGCATAGCGGTGTCTGCACCGCTTCCTGCCAGGTTGCGTTGTCCTGACCTTCAAAGCTGCCACCAGTCGGCGTGAGCAGTACCAGGTTCTCGTGCCATAAGGGCACCGTGAACAGCTGGTTTTCAAGCAGGGCGGATTCCACATAAACAATGCCTGCATCCACTTCAAAATTTTGCAGGCGTTGCAGGATGACGCTAGTGGGCAATGACAGCACTTCAATGGTAATCAGCGGATGGCGGTGGGAAAACGCTGAAGTGAGCGAGGCGACCACCGTTAGTGCCGTTGGAATTACCCCCAGTCGCAGGTGCCCGGAGAGGCCGTGGCGCAGTCTGGCCAATTCCTGACGCAAGCCCTCGACCCCGGCAGCCATGCGCTGCGCATACTCAACCACACATTTTCCTTCTGGGGTCAGACCGGCGAATTGCTTGCCGCGCTCGACCACGGCCACTCCCAATTCCGCTTCAAGATCGTTGATCGCAGCCGAAAGTGTGGAAGGGGAAATGTGACTCGCTACTGCAGCGCGACCGAAATGCTTCTCGCGTGCCAGCGCAATCAGATAGAGGTATTTACGGGCGATCATCATGCCAGGAATGTTTGCAATTTAGAAAAAGCCCATTATGCCAAAACCATTTAGTCGAGGGGTATATATTTACGCGTAAATTGCGACAGTTTTATAGGTGCTGTGCCAGGATCGTTAATATTGGTTTGTTATTGATTCGCTTTCCAGAAAGCCAGAAATGTGAAAGAATCCGCGCATTGGAATTTACTGAATAGGGTAGTTAATGATTGACCGAGACGGCTATCGCCCGAATGTCGGCATCATTATCACGAATGACAGAAATCAGGTTTTTTGGGGTAAGCGTTTGCGTCAGCACGCCTGGCAGTTTCCGCAAGGCGGTATTCAGCATGGCGAAACACCCGAGCAGGCAATGTACCGCGAGTTACGCGAAGAAGTCGGCTTGATGCCGGAACACGTAAAAATACTTGGACGTACCCGTGACTGGATGCGTTATGAGGTTCCACATGACTGGAATAAGCGTGAATCGCGTGGCGCATATCGCGGACAAAAGCAGATCTGGTTTTTGTTGCGGCTGGTGGGTCGTGATTGTGATGTCTGTTTACGTGCCTGTACGCATCCTGAATTTGATGCGTGGCGCTGGAATGATTACTGGCTGGATATTAATGCCGTAATTGAATTTAAACGAGAAGTTTATACGATGGCGCTTAATGAGCTGGTTCGTTATCTTCCTGCGCCCAGTGCCATTGCGGCGGTTTTGCAGTCAGCCGTTAAATAATTGATAGTGAAGGGTAAATTTTATGTTATTGCATCGTGTTGTGTGGGTGGTATTGCTGGTTTCAGGGTGTGCTTCGGTCAAGGATGCCAAGGATACGGTTTCAGGCTGGTTGAGTGACAGTACCCTCAGTACCAAGGCAGTTCAGAAATCAGCCGCTGACAGTCATGCGCAAAAGTATGCGGCTACCTTGCGTATAGCCAGATATGTGGATCAGCGCAAGTCGGCTAATCCCCGTTTGTTGGGCATGGCAGAGTTGCCGGTACGCGGGATCGATGGCAAGCAGATGCTGCTTGATCAGGAAGTCGCTGATATGGTTACGACGACTATTAGTCAACGCTTTGATACTGCGGGTTTTCAGGTGTTGGAAGAGGGGGGCAAGGCATTATTTGAAGTTTCCGGGATCATCAAGGATTTGACACTTAACGTGAAAAATCGAGATGAAATCAAAATCGGTATCGAGACTACCTTGAAAGAAGTCGCTACCGGCAAGGTGTTGTGGTCGGGTCTGGTAACGGAAAAAAATGACCGTTTCGCGGGTGTTTCGGGCAACAACCGGGATGATGTACTCAGCTACATGAACAAGTCAATGCGTATTGTCAGCTCTAAAACGGTTGAGGCAGTCAGCCAATCGCTGATGGCAGTGAAACCTGAGTTATTTAACCTGACACCGGGTACCAAAGTAATTCCTGGTGTGACGGTTTTTACGGCTCCCGTAGCAGCAACGGCCAATCCTGTGGCAGTACCTGCTCCTGTTGCAGTCACGCCAGCCCCTGTTGCAGTCACTCCAGTTCCTAATGCAATTACTCCAGCTCCTGTTGCAGTCACTTCTGCTCCTGTTGCAATCACGCCAGCCCCTGTTGTCAAGCCAGCAGTCGTGCCGGTAGTGCAAACTGCCACTACGCCACGTGCGGGTGCCATGACAGGATTGTTGCTGGTAAATACCTTCCCGGCTCGTGCCAAGGTGTATCTGGATGGTGTTTATTTCGGGTTGTCGCCGCTGCGCAATGAAATGGAGCCTGGCATTTACCAGATAAGCGTGAAACTGGAAGGCTACAAGATGGTCACTGAAAAAGTATCGGTGCGAAAGGGTGATAATACCGAAATGGAATTGAACTTAGAGCGATAAATAAGGTCTAGGCAGGGCGTACAAGTTCGGATATTTTAAAATGGTTGTTTTTTTTAAAATATTGTGTGTATAATTTACACAAGTATGTTCGCATACAGTGAAATTGCCGGATTCATTAACAGTTATTAA
>CAIRBC010000082.1 GCA_903876685.1 uncultured Nitrosomonadales bacterium
CCTATTGCACGTTATGAAGGTTACTACGCCAGCGTGTTCTACAGCCATCTGGCCGCCTTGGGGCTAGACATACGCGTGGAAGATGCCACCAATCAGGGGCGTATCGACATGACCGTCAGGTGCAATGGTCATATCTATCTGTTCGAATTCAAGGTCGTCGAATGTTTTCCAGAGGGTCGCGCCTTGCAGCAACTCAAGGATAAAGCCTACGCCGACAAATACCGTTCTGAAGGGCAGCCGATTCATCTGGTCGGCATAGAGTTCTCCCGGGAACAGCGCAACGTGGTGGGGTTTGAAGTTGAAGGTTGATTAACCGTAAAACCGCTGTAGGTGAAGGTATAATGCCGGAAGCTGATATTTCAGTAACTTCAACCATGACCGCAAAGCAATTTCGGGGTCAGGTCCAAAGCAATTTCGGGGTCAGGTCTAGCATCGTTGCATTCCGACCACGCACATATCACTTTCCTTCCCGAACAATACCCATACTGACCCAGTAGCTGCTCTAAGCACAACCTTCTTTTTTCTCCATGCCCTCGCGAACCAGGTTGGGTACGACATAGCACGCCAACCCGAGAAGATAACAGCATCCCTTTAAACCGGCCTTGAAACAGATGCCGATGCGTAATGTCGGCGATTGTTGGCGATTGTTGGCTTGTGTGTATACACCGTTGGGGTTCATATCTTTTTGTAAAAGTTGCCGTCTGGTGTCTGGTTAAGCAGGGGGTAGTGGTTGTCCAACAAGCACCACGCATTGCATACCCAGTTGAACTATTTAATGGTTTGCTCCAACTTCGCCAAAAACATCCGACGATCCCGGTCATCATTAAAAATGTCCTGGTGCCTATCACCGCGCGCAGTGAGGTATGTGTGCAATTGTAATATTTGGAGTCAAAAACTAATCTAATGGTACGCTTAGAATTCCGGCAAGCAGCTTACAGGGGCATCGACCTTGCCCCTGTAAATCACTCGAGAATGTGACCGATCGTGGTATCGGTTAACAAACTTTAAAAGTTAGCTTCAGCAAACTACTGGTGTCAAACATGCTGCACCCAACTCATATCAAGGTTGCGTACGTGTCCAACTGAACGGACCGAAAGCATTTTCACTGGCGACGGCACTGGCAGCGGGATCGATAGTCAGTTTTACGTACTCCTGATAGGTTCCACTGGCTGTGGCATTGCCATGTACGACAATGCGGTGGAAGTTAGGTACGTTATAACCGGGAACATAAGCGGGATTGCCTTTAACCTGTACGATGTTATAAGGATCGGCATTGGTTAGCCCCTTCAACGCCCCACTAGCAACGCTATTGGCGCAAGTCGTGGTAGTCGTTGATTTGCTGGCCGTCAGTAAGGAGGGGATCTCGACCTTGCAGTCAGCGCCTGCTGACAGTGGGTTATCCGAACGGTAAAAGTGTGAATCGCCATTGATCAGCACTACCGGCTTGGCAAAGCTAGTGGTGAGCGCGGCGATTTTATCGATATACTGTTTATATTCTGTGAGGTGCTGATCAGTCATTAGTTTGCCGTCCAGATCCCACATATCGGCTTGTTCCATGATGACGATGCCCTTGTCACCGTTTGCAGTCGCTCTGGCGAAGGCGGTGTCGAGCCAGCGCAAGGTAGCACCGCTACGGTTGCTGACCTCCTGGTATTGCACTGGAGATGAGGCGGGTACGACATACCAACTGTCCGTGCCGTTATTGGATCCTCCTGGTATGTTCAAGGTTACGAAAAGTATCCCTGATTTCTCGAACCACACATTTTCGACATAACTGCTGTCAGTCGGGTGAGCCGTGTCATATTCTTGAGCCTGAGTATGTACGCTCATGGCGGCGCCCAGCGTTTTTCCTGGCGACGAGAAGAAGATCGAACGAACCAGATCCAGGTTGGCCACAGGATCCCCCCCGGCATAATCGATCCAGTTGCTGGTGAGCGGATCCGTCACATAATCGATGACAGAAGTTGTCGCATTATACAGACCGCCACCTTCTTTTTTCTTGTGGCAGTCTTCCCATTCGTTGTCTCCTGGCGTATAAACCAGCGGTATTTTGAACGCTGCCCATTGACTATAGATGGAGGCATCATAGACTTGAGTGCAATATTCTTTACCAGAGTGGATGTCTCCAGCGTGCAATACCAGTGAAACATCCTTGTCGTTATTAATCGAGGTAATAAAGGCGGGACTGGCGTTAAACTCGGTGGTATCGGTTGGGGTCAGGCCATAGGGCATATCACCGATAACTGCCAAGGTTAATTTTTCGTTTACGGTACTAGTATTATCGTTGCAACCAGTCAAGACCAGTGCAGAGATACACAGACTCAGCAGGGTGAAATTTCGCATATGCATGATTACAGTTTCCTTTGAAAAGTTAGACATTGCCTCGTGGAGAGTATCAAGACTTAAGAGGATCATTTATGTAGTTAAATGACGACTGATATTTTCCTTTGGTAATATGACACTGCTATTACAATGCGAATCGCACAGGCCAAACTGTTTCAAGCTAACGGGCATGGCAAATTGCCACCCCTGATGATGAAACCCATCATGCCCGTTTCCCTGATGAACCCAATAGCCACTCCACTAGGTTGCCAAAAGACAGCAACCAAGTGGCTGGTTATCTCCCCATCCCTCTCCCGCAAGCGGGCGAGGGAGAAGACGATCGCTGCGCGAGTTTCACGTTAAATCTAAAATTACCGGGTCATTGCGAGTGCAGAGTATTAGTACGCTGGTTTAAATGTCGTCATCGTATTCCTGATCTTCCAATGGCTCTAAAAATTCTTCACATTCCATGGTTATTCTCCTTGTTTAAATTATAGATTTAAGGCATTCAGCAGATTTTCTGAAAACTCTGCGGGTGATGCAGATATAACCTCGACTGGCACGCCGAATTTCCCAGTAAGTCGAAGCTGATCTTCAAAGCCATAGGCGACTACAAACGGGCAAATTCCTGCATTAATCGCTGCCAGATAATCGCTGTATTCGTCCCCGCAAGAATAAGTTCGTGCAGGATTAATCGCAAAAGATTGCCGTGCCCGTCTCATATATTCCGTCTTGTGTTCCTGAAGCGGAATACAGGCTAAAAAATCAAATTCAGTCATGTCAATTTCATGGCGTCGAAACAGATATTTCAATGTTTCCTGAGGATCAATCGTCATATTGCGCGTAATCAGGGCGACACGGACATCGGGTGCTGCAAACAGTTGGCGCAACAAGGCAGCAATACCTGGATACATACAGGCCTCGTAACGGTAAACCTCCGTCAACGCGGACAATAGTCGTTGCGGCTTTGTTTACCGAACTGGTTGTGCAGATTTTTAGGAAATTCTTTCAGTCCGCCCAAAAATTTAAAAAGCTTACGCCGTCTTTGAAAGCGCTCCAGGTCACCGATATCCATACCGCAATGCTGAAAAGCCAGTTTAATAGCATGGAATGCATCGATGGTGGTTCCATCAGCATCGAAGATTACCAAGCGATGGGTATTTGTATATTGAGCCATGCCTATAACCTTAGGCGAAATATATTGCAGTAATATTAAATTCGGTAATTTTCTGGTTCAAGGAATAATCTGATTAGCAGTAATTTCCCAAGACAAACGCCTCTCACCCGACAATAGCTACTGTCACGAAAGCTTAACCTTGCTCCTTGATAATAACGGAATCAGGAAATTAATTCCGCACCTAAGGTTGACTAAAATGAGTATTAGATTTCGCATTACCTTACTGATAGTCTTGTCTTTTATCGCGATATTCTGCATCGGCGGTTATTCCATCAATCAGGCGAGATTGAACGCCAATGAAGTGAAAAGGGTGACTGAAGGCGCTGTTCCAAGCGCCCTTGCCTCTGCAGATCTGCTCTCTCAACTCAAGGAAGTGCAACTTTTAACCATTGCGTTGGTTTCAGCACCGGACGTTAATATTGTTTCACAGACTTGGGAAAAGCTGGGGGTCAGTAAAAAAATTCTACAGGACGCGGTTGAGTTGCAATTAAAACAGGCTAGCGACAAGACACAATCGGGTCTGGTACAACAGCTGGGCGAAAGTCTGACCTCTTATCTGGAAGCCGTCGATGAAACCGTCGTGTTACGACTGGCCTTGAAAAATGATCTTGCACAAGCCAGTTATTATGCCAATGTTGTGGTAATGCAACGTGAATTGCAGCAGATAGTAGAGACCTTGCGGGTCGAGAAAACCCGCAGCAAGGATTTGGCCATTCAAACGCTGAACCAGAATCTGTCAAATACATCGATCGGAATAGCGCTAGTCTCCCTGATTACCATCGTCATTTTATCGGTCTTCGGTGCCGTTCTATACCGGCAGATAACCGCACCGATTAGCCAGATGCAATCCATGATGAGTGAAATCGCCAGCACACAGGATTTTAGCAGACAGGTGCCGGTTCAGCGCATGGACGAGATAGGTCGCTCGGTGGTTGCCTTCAATAGCATGGTCAACAAGATTCAGGAAAGCTCCGCCTTGCTGAAACAAAAGACCCACGACATTCATACCATGTTGCATAACATGCCGCAAGGCATACTCACGATTGCCAGTGGTAACAAGGTGCATCCGGAATATTCATCTTTTCTTGAGAGTATTTTAGAAACGGAGAATATCGTCGGCCGGGATCTGATGGAACTGGTCTTCTCCGATACAGACCTGGGTTCCGATACGCTGGCACAAATACAGGCTGCGGTCAGCGCCTGTATCGGCGAAGATGAAATGAACTTCGAATGCAACAAGCATCTGCTGGCAGGCGAAATCAGGAAACAGATGCCGGATGGAAGGAGCAAGATTCTCGATCTCAACTGGTCTACCATCACC
>CAIRBC010000083.1 GCA_903876685.1 uncultured Nitrosomonadales bacterium
GCTATATATGCCACGGCCTGCCAAAATTCCAAGGTACTCCCTGGCAGCTCAAACTGCGGGTTCCATGAGCTCGAAAAAACTCCAGTCATTAACCTGACTAAGGGGCAATAACCTAATTAAACATGATGCTAACTCAGCAAGATATATCAAATCACATTGACATCAATCAATCTAGTGTGAGTGAGCTAATGAAAAAACTTTCCATCGACTGGAAGACGGAAGGCATCGATGCGATCAGAGTGGCGTACATACGCCATCTTCGTGGTCAGGCCGCAGGACACAAGTCAGATGATGGGTTAGACCTGATAAAGGAACGCGTGATGACAGAGCGTGTTGATCGTGAACTGAAGGAATTGCAGGTCGCGGAAAAGCGCGGAACACTAATCAATGTCTCGCAACTAGAACCGGAATTGATGAATATGGTTGGCGCATTTCGCGCAGAGCTGATGGCGCGTGACGACAAGCTGGCCAGCGATCTAGTCACGCTATACGGCATACAGGTAGATGTAACAATCTTAAATGAATACACCAACGCGGCATTGGAGCAATTCGGTCGATACAACACCTGCAATTATAGGGTTGATGACACGGATGCTGGCAATACTAAAACCACAGGAGAAGTTGAGCACAACCGAATGGTCGCGAAAGTACCGGGGGATGTCGTCAAAATCAACTGCGAGGCCGGGCAGATATAACCCCGATCTGACACCATGGGTACACGGGATGCACGATGCACTGGACGATCCGTCAGTGTTCAAAGTAGTCGCTATGAAGTCAGCCCAAATCGCTTGGACGGATGGAGTGCTAAACAATTACTTGGGCAGGCGTATCGATATCGACCCATGTCCGATGATAGTGATGTTTGCTAAAGACGGCGCTGCCAAGGAATACAACGCCGAGAAATTTACGCCGATGGTGGAGTCCACCCCTCGACTAGCATCGAAGATTCCTGTACATAAGTCTCGGGACAAGGATAACGGGATTCAATTTAAGAGTTTCCCTGGTGGATTCCTCAAGCTAGTTGGTTCTAACTCACCTAGTTCAGTAAAATCCACCCCTGCCCCAGTGGTATGCATTGAGGAACCGGACGATTGCAATGAGAACGTGCGAGACCAAGGCGATACAATCACCTTGCTGGAGGAGCGTACCAAGACGTATGCCCGGCGCAAGGTTATATTTGGCGGCACACCGACGATAGACGGCGTCAGTCGAATACAGGCGGCATACAAACTTTCAGACCAGCGCAAGTTCTTCATACCCTGCCATCACTGCGGCGAGCTACAAGTGCTTGACTGGGATAATGTGCGATGGGACAGTGACCCGGAAAAGCAGCATGAGGTATTCGGCAAGGCGCTTCCAGAATCTGCTTATTATGCCTGTCCGCACTGTGGCGGAATATGGAGCGATACCGACAAAAATCGTAACGTGCGCAAGGGTCAATGGAAGGCGACGGCACAGTTTCATGGGGTAGCAGGGTTCAGCATTAATGAGCTGTACAGCCCGTTTCCTGGGTCGATTTTAGCGCGCCTGGTAGAGAAGTATCTGCAAGCTGAACACGCGCTTCAGCAAGGCGATGACACCAAGGTGCGCGCATTTTGTAATAATACAAAAGGGCAAGCATACGCATACCAAACCGACCTCCCCGACATCGAGGCGTTAAAGGCTAGAGCAGAGCAATATTCCGAACTGGTTGCGCCATGGGGTGTATTGGTGGTCACGGCAGGTGTGGACGTGCAGCATGACCGGTTAGCGATAAGCATCGTCGGCTGGGGAAAGGGTGAAGAAAGCTGGCGGCTATACTGGGGAGAAATATCCGGACAAACCTCCGTGGCAGAGCTGGGAGCATGGATCGATCTGGATGCGAAACTAAGCCAGCCGGTACCGCATGTTTCTGGCGCGATGTTGCGCATACGCGCAGTTAGCATAGACTCCTCTGACGGACAGACCTCTGACGCAGTATATGCGTTTGTGCGCAAGCGCATGACCAAGAACTTTATGGCAATCAAGGGAGGCGCTGACCAGAATTCGGAGCGTGAAATATTCTGCACGCCACAGGTATCGGTCGATAAAAATATTCACCAGAAGGCGCACAAGTATGGCTTGCGACCGTTTATCGTTGGCGTGCAGCGCGCCAAGGATTTACTACTCGGACAGGATGCGGGAGCGGGACGACTGAAGTTATCCGGCAGCGGCCCCGGACGAATGCACTGGTACAGCGGAATCAGGCCAGATTGGTATGAACAGATTACATCGGAAGTAAAAGCGCCACACCGGTCTATTCGCAATAAGAAGGTATGGCAAAAAAAGGCAGGGGTACGTAACGAAGCACTAGACACAGAGGTATACGCGCTGCACGCCGCGCGTAGCTTGAAGATTAACTTATGGCGTGATGACCGATGGAAGGTTGAAGAGGCAAGCATCCGGCAGCCAGATTTATTAATGGCACTGGAAGCAACAGAGCAGACTCAGACACATAAAACGGAAACGGAAAAAACTACACCGGAAAAAACTACACCGGAAAAGGTAGTTCAACAACCAAGCAAGCCCGCCTCGCGCGGGCTTTTTAATGCTCAACGCCAAGGCGCGTGGTCAGCAAAACTCAGGAGCTAGAATTTGAATATTTTTGGCGAATTACAGCAGGGTGATTCAGCAACATGGAATGATGATGCCGTCTCATTAAATGGCGTGAGCTATACCAGCTCAGGCTATACGCTCGAATACAAGTTAGGAGGCCAAGGAGCAGCATTAACACTAACGGCAACCCCCAACGGCTCAGGTTGGAAAACTAATCTGACTACCAAACAAAGTTCAGCGCTCGTACCAGGCAAGTGGTGGTGGAAAGCATTACTCTCCGCCACAGAGGTGCGAGTTACGGCAGGAAAAGGTGAGTTGACCGTTACGCCAGACATCAGCGATGCATCCATTGCGTTCGATGGCAGCACTGTTGCTGAAGCGGCATTAAAGGCAGCTGAAGCCGCGCTTGCAAGCTTCACCAGCAGTAATGGCAAGGTAAAAAAATATACTATCGGCAATCGATCAATGGAATTTTCCACTATTCCTGAAATCCTGCAGGTAATCTACTACTGGAAGGCGCTCGTAACAACTGAGCAATCTCCCCAAAGCATCGCCCAAGGTCTTGGTGACCCACGCCGACTTTTTGCGAGGTTTGTAAGATGAGTAAACCGGCATTAACCGTAATAAAAAACGAAAATACAAGACAAGCTGATTGGTACAACCGCGAGCGCGTTTCAGTTCCAGGGAGTGTCGTGTTGGCAAAATTTATCCAGGAGCGCCAACTGGCTCGCGAAATTGCAGCCAAACCTGCCATGCAGCGCGCTTATGGCGGGGCATCAAACGACCGGCTGAACAACTATTGGAATGCGCTCAATACCAGTGCGGATTCAGAAATAATCACCAGCCTGCGCCCGCTACGCAGCTGCGCACGTCAACTGGTTCGGGATAATGAATATGCAAAAAATGCCGTCCGGATAATTCAAAATAACGTCATCGGCGGAGGCATAGGGATGCAGGCGCAAGTATCTACTGCTGGCGGAAAGCTGATGGATAGCATTAATACGCGCATCGAGGAATCCTGGGAAGAATGGTGCGACCGATCAAGCTGTCATGTTGCAGGACTGCTTAATTTCAGCGATCTTGAGCGTACCATCATGGGAATGCTGGCTACGGATGGAGAGGTGCTGATCCGCAAGGTTCACCAGGCATTCGGCGAGAGCAATACCCCATTTTCGCTTGAAGTGATTGAGGCTGATAGACTGGTAGATCAATGGTCAACTTCCTTTGCCCCAAACGGCAACATGATACGTATGGGCGTGGAAATTGATCAATGGATGCGCCCTGTCGCTTACTGGATGTATCCAAACCACCCTGGTGACATGCAGTTCGCCAGCTCATTCGTCGCCAGCCGGTTTATTCGAGTACCTGCCGAAGAGATCATCCATTTGTACATTATCGACCGCTGGCCACAGACACGCGGCGTAAGTTGGTTTCATACCAGCATAACCGGTCTTGGTGATATTGGCGGCTACGAAGAAGCTGAAATCGTTAAGGCGCGTGCTACAGCAAGCGTGGTGGGGTTCATTAAAGCACCAGAGCCATTCGCCGCAGATGGAGTACAGAATGGTCAGCGCGTGCGTAATTTCGAGCCAGGGACGATAGAGCAACTGCTACCAGGTGAAGATTTTGTTGGCTTCAATCCAAGCAGCCCAAACCCTGCCATGGATCCATTCCTGCGCTATATGCTACGCAGGACTGCCGCAGGTATCGGCATGAGTTACGAAAGCCTGAGTCGAGATTATTCACAAAGCAACTATTCAAGTTCACGACTAGCATTACTGGATGACCGTGATTTATGGCGCGTACTACAGGGATTTGTGATTCGAAACTTTAGAAAGCCGATACACCGGGAATGGATGACCGCCTCTGTACTGGGCGGAGACCTGGCTATTCCGGATTTTTATACTAATAAAGCCAAGTATCAAAAGGTGAGATTCAAGCCACGTGGCTGGAGCTGGATAGACCCATCCAAGGAAGTGGCAGCCTACAAGATGGCGGTACGATGCGGCTTCATGACGGTTGGCGATGTGATCGACAAGACAGCTGATGGCGCAGACTACGAGGACATTTTCAAGGCTCGCAAACAAGAACTGGAAATGATGGAAGCAATGAACCTGGTATTCGACTCAGATCCCGCTCAAGTCAATGATAAGGGTATCGCGCAGGTAACGCCTGCACCAGAGGCTGATGCAGTTGCCGGTAAGCCAGGTGCTGATAACGAAGATGATGAAGAAGGAGCGCCAGAATGACGACAAAGAAACGCCCTGAAAAAGTGGGTATGCAGGAACGATTTATCACTCTAAGAGCAGACCCTGTAGCGCAGCAGCGCGGCTTAGTTGATTTGGAAGCGCGCACCATGCGCCTTTCATTTAGTTCCGAAGAACCAGTAGATCGCTGGTTTGGTGATGAAATACTGGATCACTCTAAAGGTGCCATGCGCCAAGGCCAAAGACAGGAAAGTTTGCCGCTTTTATTTAACCATGACCGAAATGACCTGATAGGCTGCGTGGAAAGTATATCAGTAGAAGCTGATAAACGGGGTTATGCAAATGTGCGCTTTGGTCGAGATGAACGAGGCGAATGGGCGATGCAACAGGTGCAGGATGGCATCCTGTCCAATGTCAGCTTTTTGTACCAGGTATACAAATTTATAGAAGATGTTGAAGAGGAAACTTACACTGGAATAGACTGGGAAGTATTTGAGGTTAGCTTAGTCACCATTCCTGCCGACGCAAGTGTAGGGGCGGGTCGATCCGCAACTGACCAAATACAGACTGAAATAATTCCGCGCGAAGCTTCTCCGCCAAGCGCCCAACCAAAAACAGAGCCCGCCGAAGCGGGTTTTTTTTCGCCCCGTGAAAACGGAACCAAACCGGCAACAGCCGAACATAAGGAAAACCAAAACATGAAAACTCGTCATACTTTGCAAGACGCCGCAAGTGATGGAACCGGTGGCAGTACCGGCGGTATCACTCTTCAAGAATCCAATAATTTGCGTGCCGACTCAATCAAGCAGGAACGCTCACGCATCTCAGAAATAGAAGCCATGTGCCGCACTCATGGCCTGAAAGACGATTTTCGCACTTCCTTGATCTCCGAAGGACATGACATTGCAGAATGCCGTGGACGTGTATTGGTCGAGCTGGGGAAGCGCGGTAAACAAGCACCGTTGTCCAGCATATCCAATGAAATTGGCTTGACTGACAAAGAGCAGCGCAACTACTCCATTATGCGCTCGATCAACGCACTCGTATCTGGAAATTGGGAACATGCCGGATTTGAACGTGAGGTATCGATCGAGCTGGGTAAACGCAATGGCCGTGAAAATGGCAGTGGCCGCTTTTTCTTTCCAAATGACCTGCCCTTCGCACCGACCGATGAACATGCACGTGCATTCCGCGCGGTAAATAAGCGCGCCTCTGAAATGAGTCAGCGTGCGACATACCAAGTCGGAACGGCAGGTCAAGGCGGAAATCTGGTAGCTACCAATCTGCTGGCAGAAAGCTTTATTGAAGTATTGCGCAACCAAACAGTTACTCAGCAACTCGGTGCCACCTACTTACCTGGCCTGGTTGGCAAGGTTGACATTCCACGCCAGATTTCAGCGACAGGCACATACTGGGTCGGTGAATCAACTGCAGTTACTGAAGCCGAGGCGACTTTCGACAAGGTTTCATTGTCTCCCAAGACAATTGGCGCACTGAGCAAGGTGTCTCGTTTGATGCTGCTACAATCTACCCCGGCAATTGAAATGCTGGTACGGCGCGACCTAATGGCAGTCGGCGCCCTGGCGATTGACCTGGCAGCATTGAGCGGCTCAGGCGTATCAAATCAACCCACTGGAATCGTCAATCAATCCGGCGTTGGCTCAGTCGTGGGCGGCACCAATGGACTGGCGCTTACCTTCGATCATATCATCCAGCTTCAGTACATGACGAAATACGCCAATGCTTCCCAGGCTAACACTGGCTATGCACTAAACAGCAAATCCATCGGCTACCTATCTACGCAAAAGGCAACTACTGGCCAGTACCTGTGGGATCCGCAAGGCGGACTTACCAACAACAGCCCGGACAGACTTAAAGGGCGCGCATATGCGGAATCTCAACAACTGAGATCAACGCTTGTTAAAGGATCGAGCGGAGCGATCTGTTCAGAACTGATATACGGCAACTGGCAAGAGCTTTTGATTGCGGAATGGGGCGTCACTGAAATCGCGCTTAATCCATACGACAGCACTGGATTCGTCAATGGTGACGTGATTTTGCGCATGTTTCAGACCGTGGACATTGGCGTGCGTCATGCAGCTTCATTTGCGGTCATGTCAGACGCATTAACACCAGGCTTCTAATAAACGCAGGCGCAGAAATGCGCCTGCTTTTGCCATGTAAAACTAAAAGGAAATTATCATGAAATTCACCGTTAGAGCAGGATTTGTTATACACGATACCCGTCTGATTGAGATTCAGGGTGTTATTCAACCGCAAACGAACAGCTATTATGAAGGTCAGGCAGTAGACTTTGATGAAGCAACCGCACTGGATCACGCCCATAAATTGGAGTCGCTTAGCAAGGAATCGACCGCATTCCTTGAAAAGAATTTCCCACCTATCCCGGTATCTCAATCACAATCAGCGGATACAAACACCCAGATGCAGTCACTAGCTCAGCAAGTGAGCGACTTAACTGCGTTAGTATCAAAGATGGCCGGTGCAGTTACGGCAGCAGTATCGCCAACCTAAGGTATCGCCAATCTAAATCATGTCGATCAATGATGATTTATCGGTATTTATTGCCGACTTTGGAGTGCCATGCAGCAAGGCAGGCATCACCTTTTTAGCACTTTTTGACCAGCCAGATGATATTGTCGGCTTTCATGCCTCAGATATGATTTCACGGACATATTCGGTAACGTATATGAGCTCATCAATCCTGCTTATTTCAGGGGATACCATTGTTGTGAATGGCACCTCATACAAGGTGCAGCAAGCTCAGCAACTGGATGATGGTGCATTTACCCAGGCGGTATTGAAAAAATGAGCTCAATTCGTGAGCAAATTTTATCAACCATTGTCACGGTATTAAATGGAGCAACCGTAGCTGGATCGAATATTTTTCGTGAACGAGAAACGCCAATTTCCCGTGACATGGTGCCCGCTATAGTGGTTACACCTGAAGAAGAGACCGATAGGCTAATTAACCAATTATGCAATGAATGCACGCTAATGGTCAGCATTGGCATATATACCCGTGGCGATCCTGCAGATCAAATTGCAGACCCAATTGCTACTGCCATGCACACCATACTTATGACCAACCATAGCATTTTAGCGCTGGTCATACAAGTGAAGAAAAATAGCAGCAAGTGGGAACAGCACGAGGCAGACCAGACGGCAGGCGTGCTGACGATGAGCTACCAATTCCGTTATCTGCATACCGTTGCGGATATCACCACAATACTTTAGGAACACAAATGCGCTACCAATCGCCACCCGAAATGTACGGTATTAACATAGGAGGAGAGCAATTTAATGCCGACTCTTCAGGATGCATAAACCTTCCGGAAGGAAATTATGCAAGCCTTTTACTGCCACTTGGCTTTATGCAGAAAGCAGAAAAAATCCCTGAAAAGTTGA
>CAIRBC010000084.1 GCA_903876685.1 uncultured Nitrosomonadales bacterium
ATTCAACGCTGCTGGCGTTTCAGCTAATGATTTTTGGATGAGCAACTGAATTTGTTGAATATCTTCTTGTGCCAGTGCCATTTTATATCACTCCGTTAAAGGTGAACCGAAAACATACCAAGGATTCAACAGCATGATCAAAGGTGAATCAGCAAGCCCGGATGCAGGCCGCAGGCCGGAATCCGGGGGAACACAGTCATTTTGATAATAGCACAGTCGAGTTGAGTAGGCGGGGTAACATCTTTTCGTTGTCCAACAATTCAACGATTAAAATTGCGATGGATTTCGATCATACCATTTAGCTATTTCAACTCAAAAATGTCGGGCACAAAAAGATGTGCCCGACCTACTGCTACAGCAGACCAACTGGAATGTTGGGCAGAACGCATTTTAGACGCTCATACCCTGGCAGAGCTATTCAGCGATCATTAGCCGGTACGGTCAATTACGCAGAATTACGGTGATAGTTTACGAGTCGGGTAGCAACGGCGCTTCTCTGCACCGCCGCCCCCAAGAACCGTACATGAAACTCACGCCGCATACGGCTCAAACCGCTCAGAAACACTTTCAACACCCGATGCGACAGTCTTCACTATCCATCCCATGCATCGTAGCCCGGATGCAGCGGAACGGAATCCGGGAAAAATCAGATCGCGCGGGATTTTCGAGGTTGCATGTAGTAACAACGCCGGATTCCATTTCATTCCATCCGGACTTCCCTCGGCAAGCAGCATCAAGGTTTCCCAGACGCCAGGTAGGATAGCAATTTCTCATGCAGCACCGAGAGTATTACCGGTTTTGAGATGAAATCGTTCATACCAGCGGCCAGGCAGGCATCACGCTCTTCGTTAAAGGCATTGGCCGTCATCGCAATGATCAACACCTCACCACGACCAGGAATCTGACGGATCAACCGGGTCGCCTGCAAACCATCCATCACCGGCATTTTCATATCCATCAAGATGAGATCATAGTCGTTGGCGGTGGCGTACTCGACCGCTTCACGACCATTGTTTGCGACATCAGGCTCCCATCCCAAATCGCCAAGATGCATCAACGCGACTTCCTGGTTGAATAAATCATCCTCGACCAACAATATTCTGGTATTCGGGTATTGGGTTTTCAGGATTTCATCGATCTTCGACACCTCTTTCACAGGCGTTTCAGCGACAGTGACAGTTGCAATCTTGCCGAGTATCAAATCCTGATTTCTCAGCAGTGCTGCATATAGTATCCCCTGATGCATCGGCTTCAACACCACGTCATTAAATCCAGCCAGTAAAGCCTTTTCCTGAATATCCGGATCAGGGGTTGCAGTTACCATCCAGATAACCGGTTTATGCTTTAGCGGTAATGCTTGCAATTCCTGTAGTGACTGAAAGCCATCCATTTCGGGCATGAGCAGATCCAGCAGGATCAGGTTAAAAGGCTTACCTTCCTGATCTGCCTGCAAAATACTGGCAAGTGCCTCCCTGCCGCAAGCCACACTGGCACTGTGAATTCCAGCGCGATCCAGCAGGCGGGTATGTAACAGGCGAATCATAGGATCATCGTCCACCACTAATCCACGCAGACCTGCATACTGAGGCAAATGGTAGCGCTGTTTTTCTACCCGGGCGCGGCCTAAGCGTGCCGTCATCCAGAAAGTGCTACCGAAACCCGGTGTGCTGAATACGCCGGTTGCGCCGCCCATTAATTCGGCCAGTCGCCGGGTAATCACCAACCCTAGTCCGGTACCGCCATAGTGTTTGCTCGTGGTATGCTCGGCTTGTACAAACGACTGAAACAGCCGCGAAATCTGCTCGGCATTGAGGCCGATTCCGCTGTCTTCCACTTCAAAGCGAACCAGTAGCTCACTTGCCGTTTCTTCTATAAGCCGAACACGCAAAATAATGGATCCGCGTTCGGTAAATTTAATTGCATTGCCCAGATAATTGAGCAAAGCCTGACACAATCGAGTGTAATCTCCGGTAACGGCACTCAAATCGTCGTCTGCATCGATAATCAGTTCCAATCCTTTTTCGCGCACCCGACCAATCACCATATCGATGAGCCGTGACAACACCGATTCCATCTCGAACTCCGAATTATCCAGAACCAGCTTGTCCGCTTCAATTTTGGAAATATCGAGAATATTGTTGATGACGCCCAAGAGATGCTCTGCGGCTGCCGAAATTTTGTCCAGCTTGTTCCTTTTACTTGGCGTGGCCAGGTTTTTACGCAGGCTATGAGTAAAGCCGATGATCACGTTCATGGGTGAGCGGATTTCGTGACTCATGTTGGCCAGGAACAGACTCTTTGCGCGATTGGCTGACTCAGCCGCCTGCTGGACACGAATTCGCTCTGCTTCCAGTGCTTTCAATTCCGTGATATCGATGCAGATGCCGGTCATGCGTATCGGTTCTCCCTGTGCATTATAGGTAGTGCCTCCTTTGGCCGCGATCCAGCGTATTTGCCCGGAAGGCAATACGATCCGGTATTGGCTGTTTAGTGGCTGGCCATCGCGAATTGCGTAGCTAATACGGTTTTCTGCCTCTACCAGATCTTCCGGGTGCACCAGTTTTCGCCACACATCGAACGGGACTGTGGTCAGGGTTTTATCAACACCCAACAGTTCGCAAAGCTCGCTAGACCAAACGAGTGTCTCGGTATTGATAAACCAGTCCCAGACTCCCGATAAGGATTCGTGTTGCGCCAGTGAAAGCCGCTCATTTGCCGCTCGCAGATCGAGTTCGTTTTGCCTACGTTCGGAAATGTCACGACACAGGCTGAGAATCTGCTGTGAGTCTCCAGCCCCAAGCACCTTGGCATTAATTTCCACCGGGAAGGTTGGACCACTACGATCTTTGTAATCAATCATCAAATCTTTGATATACCCGTCCCGAATACACTGATCGACAGCCAGTGCATGTTTTTCCAGATGATAAGGTGCCGTCCATTCGATCACACTCTTACCAAGAATCTCCGTCAGTTCATGATTCCCGGTCAGTCGCACATATTCCTGATTGGCATCAACAACCCTGCCCTGATTATCCAGAATCAGATAACCGGTGGCGGTAGTTTCGAGTAGCGTACTATATTTTTCTTTACTGGCCTCCAGCGACGCCGTGTAAAACTCACGCCTTTCCCAGGTGCGCAGGGTCAGACGCAACAGCACTAACAGCAAGGCAATAAAAGCCGTTACCAGACTGCTCAGGGTCAGTGCCAGCTGGCGCCATTCGGCAAAAACAGTATCTGCCGGAATTCCGACCAGGATGATATAGCCATACTTATCGCTGTGCCGATAGGAATAGATGCGGTTTACGCGATCGGGACTCGCGTTGCCACTGAAATAGGTACCTTGCTGCGGGTTGATACTCAGTGCATTCCTAAGCAAGGTTGAAATTTGTTTGTCCCCGATAAGCAAGGGAGGCGCATCTTTGAAGGTGGTGCGGGTAATCAATGCCATATCACGATCCCTCAGCGTAATCGAGGAATTTGGCGATAGCTTTAGCTGTTCGAACAAACGGGTGATTTGATCGATGTACATTGAGGCATAAATCACACCGGCAAAACGACCGTCAGGGTGATTGATGCGCCTGCTCATCAACCAGAGCCATTTCTTGGAAATTTTGCCGATCACCGGTTCAGCCATGATCATCCCTGCCTGGGGATTGTCACGCAAACGCTTGAAATATTCTCGATCGCTGTTATTGGCAGGAGGAGTGATTACGCCCTCACCATAGATGACATCGCCATTAAGGTTGGTGGCCCGCAGCAAATCCAAAAAGTGCAATCGCTCTTGCTGTCGCTTTAGAAACCGGGTAATGGCTAGTTTGTCTGAACTGCCTTCTCCCAGTTGACGTGTCACTTCTTCAGAAGAAACCAGCATCGCCAAGTCGATGCTGTCGATCATGCCGGAAATCGTTTGATCTACCGACTTCGCCAGCGACTGAGTATGTTCGATGGCACGCGCTTCAGTCTCCTGATGCAGGTAATAAAGCATGGTGAAGGTAGCCAACAGCAAGGTCATCACAATGACTGCAGTTCCTGCATACAGATGATTTTTACCCAAATGCAAGGTATTTAACGAAAGCAGCCTATTCGAACTCCGTCGCCCAGGCTGTATTTCATTTGCACACGCTACCATTAGAACCCCAATTATTATTGAATAATAAAGCAATGTCTACCACAACAGCTTAGGAATGACCTTTAAGCATTAAAAAACCTGTCGTTTGAAAATACCTCCTGATTGACTGACATTTTACA
>CAIRBC010000085.1 GCA_903876685.1 uncultured Nitrosomonadales bacterium
TAAATAAATAATCTTAAAAATATCTTTAAGCGATTTAGGATTTAGTGTGCAACCGATAATTAACCCGATAGTATGGCGTGGCTCTGGAGTTTTGGTTTTTTCGGCTTAATTCCGGTGATAAAACGTTCCATTCTTCCAGCCTTTCCGCCGCCAATTTGAGACGCGCCACGGTATGAAATTTATTGTGCATAGCCCTATGCGCCACATTCCTATCAAATTCATCAAACCCACCGTCCTTAACCCATTTCATTAAAAATATTGCATCAGATTCGACCTCATCCGAACCCAGCAACCTGAAGGCTATATGCGCATGTTTAACCAAGAGTCCGCACAATTTAACGGCGCGCTCCACTGCATCCAATTCAACTTGATTCGACTCTCTACCAGTTAATAGTAGTTGGATCAGGCCAGCAATTCGCGCGCATTGCCCAGGCAACTTGGCTCCCCATTCTGTTATATGCGCAAGCTTTCCCCCATCTGCCAATTCATATTCAACCTTTTGAGCAAAATCTAACCAACACTCACTTGCGGCACTGGTAAATGTCAATGTCTTAGGCTTCTCCGGGCAATTCTCCGCATCTGTTAGCATATCGTATAGACCAGATTTCCACCCATTGGAGACGTGCAAAGGGATCGGATTTCTATCCCTAACATCTCTAGTGCCTACTGTGCTTTGAGGCACGGCGTACACAAAACGACCCAATAACCCGGATGAATGGAATTGTTTATTATTAGCAACCTCGTGCAATATTTCAGGCTGCACAGCTAGAGCGAAAGTTAAAGCCGGGCTTTCCATGTGTGCCGTTCGCCCCTTACGGTCAACTCTAACCGGCGAACCGCTATACGACTGTAAAAATACATCAAGATTTGCCTGCCCTCCGCTATACATGCCCCCCATAACCATAAATATTCCAGCCTCATCAGAAACCAACGACATACGTTCATGCTGTTCTACTAATAAATCTTGCAATCGCTCCGGCGTAACGTCACCCGTCATTAATCTAGGCGGGTATAGTTCGTTAGGCATTTCCTCTAACTCTTGCTCAATTTCCTCACGTACCGCTGCCCGGTCTTTTGCGTTATCCATCTTTGACGCTTTCACCTCCAAGGATTCAATACGCTTCTTTGAAACGCGCCTTGATGCCTCTACCCTGGCAATATCCCTGCGCATACGATCACCTAACAGCTTCTCCCAGCTTCGCAAAGGATCGAACAATGCTTTTTGAATCGGCGTTTTACGTGAACCACTAGGAAGCGCGGTTAATGTCCATAAGCATAAAGGCTCGCGATAACTGCCGTTACCATGTGGCGCAACGTCATACCTACGCTGTACACATGCAGCAATCACTGATAGCGCCGTCATTATAGAAGCCGCTGTAGCTGTTTGAGTATCAGCAGCTACCGCCGCAGCCATCGCGCCAGCCCATCCAGGCAAAATATCGGCAGGAATGTCAGGAGCTTTGACAGTCCCCGGTAACAGCATGGCAGGCCACTCATTACTATCTGATTTATCTGAAATAGATACCGAAGGCGCTAATTTGCGTGCGTGCTTAACGCTTTCCTTGGCCTTTGGATTACTATCTGCTACCACCTTGGCAGCGCGCCCCATGCAGACGCATACGGCATCATTTCCGGCGTATTGGAGTAAATCATTAAAATCGGAAACACCATCCGGCCTTGCTTCTCCGAAGTCAGGGACGGCAAGCAACCCACCAACGGCGCGCGCCGCCTCGGTTGCCTTTGTTATGCCTGGATTGCCTTTGGTGTTGATGTCATCATCACCGCAAATGATTAATTGAATGTCTGGAAATTTATCGCGCAGCGCCACCGCCGCCGGCAGCAGATTTCCTGCATCAAATGCCACGGCAACCGCGTATTCAGTAGCCTTATGGACGCTCAAACCAGTTGCGTAACCTTCAGCAATGCATAACACTTCCGCAGGATCGCCAATAAGCGCAAAACAACCGGCTTTTCTTCCACCAGTTAGAAACTTCTTTCCTCCATCTTCATCAATAAATTGTAGCGAATGCAGCGCGCCGCCAGCGTCACGCACAGGAACAACAAGCGAATTTTTAAGCTGTTTTATGCCGACTGGCTGAATACCCTTTTTCACAAGATAAGCGTGATTTGCCTTAACCAAGCCAGCTTCTCCCCATAAACTTTCAGCTTTTATGCGCGCAGCTTCGCGCATCTTAGCCTCTTCCGCTTCGCGCTCAGACTTGGCTGCTATCATGCGTTGACGATTTTTATCCCGCTCCTCATCGCTTATTTCGCGCTCGCTCTTTGCGCACCATTGATAATTGCTACCAGTACGCCATGAGCCAAATGAGCCAGCTGGAAGCCCATCAAGATGCAGCACATACCAACCGTTGCGCTTGCCATGTTTATCATCTTCGACATTAAAACGATGAAGCCTACCATCAGCCGTAATTGCTTCATTAGTTGCTATGCCCGCATTACGCATGAATTCTTTAAATTCGCATGTTGGGTCACTTATCGTTATATGGCTTACACTTACGGAAGCAACTGGCGATTGATTAATATTGGCGGTACTCATTTTGCACCGCCTTTTTTTGTTGGGTTTTGTGTGCTTTGATATTCGGCAGTTGTGCAGTTATTTTTTTGTTTCTGTTTCAGATATTTCAAGTTACGTTTGGCATCAGCTTGCCGTTGTTTATGAAATTGATGTACATCGGGCGCGTAGTTGCTCATTTTGCACCCCTTTCGGCATTCGCCTTGCTTAGGCGCTTGCTTCCAGATTTGCACTCTGGAGAAGGGACAAGGGAAACTTTATTTCTGATAATTACTTTTGCTTTGTTAATAGAATCGAGAAGCAGCTTTGATGCACTTCTGATTTCATTTATTGATTGTTCATCGAAATAAATTGTCTTCTGACCGCGATTTTTTAACTCATACTCTCCTGAAATAAAATATATAAGGATGTCCGTGTGAAGAAAGCCTCCAACAAACTCTTTGAATGTTTCTGCATTACTGTAAATGGATATTTCAGGATTATCATTTGTGTGTAGCGATAGTGTTACGGGTGCAGTATTAGCGGTTTTCATTGGTCTAACTCCTTTGTGAGATATACCCGTTTTCAGGCGGGCGGGCGGGATACTGAAAACCTCACAAAGAAGGCGCGCGGCTTTCCCCTTTCGGGTGTTGTATCGCCGCTCTATCCCGCCCATAGGAGCAAAACCAATGGACGTAAAAAAATCACTTATAACGGAGTGAAGCCGCTTTGTGGGGGTGTTTTCAGACACCTGAAAAGATACTAACAGGCCAGGGTGCACCCTGTAAAGTATTTTTTCAATCCGCCGCCAGATCGAGATTAAAGGCGCGCAGGAATCCTCGCCCGCGCAAAGCGGGTAGTATGAGATTTGCATGGTTATTTGCTCTGTTTTACAGCCGGTGATTTATCGGCCTTGAGTGTTTTACCTTGGATGCCGGTTGCGTCAGCATTAAATGTATCGCGTATAGCGTCCGCCACCTCAGAGATACAATCCGCCACATTATCCAGGCTTGATGAAGATGATTTTTCGATACTTAAAGCGATACATTCAAGCTGATTATTCAATGCGTTAAACTTTTTATTCATTATGCTTGTATGAAAATCCATTGCGCAAGTATTCATAAATCCAGCCGTGGCAACCGGGTTATTTTTGGCATATCCTTTGCCGAAAATGCCATCAAGCGACTTTTGAGCAAAAAGCATGTATTCATGCGCCGTACAGCCAGCTTGCTCCATCATGTATGCATGAGACGTCATCACACACCCCCTTTAACGGCTTGGCGGATTGCATCAACAGGCCATGCCAAGCGCCCCATAATCCGCAACGGCTTGATAGCTCCTACCGGCTCCACACTCGCCCAGCTTCTGAGCGTTTGAGGTTTTCGGTTAACCGGACTTTAACACCAAAAACAGTAATACTGTTTATTTCAAATTCAATTTAATTGTACGAAATTTTCAACCATTTGAATATTAACGATTATATATTTTTACGTACTTTGAAAGTGGCGCTGTAGTGCCATAGAATTTCACAAAAAATCGAAATGCCTA
>CAIRBC010000086.1 GCA_903876685.1 uncultured Nitrosomonadales bacterium
ACAGAAGACAGAGGACAGAGGACAGAGGACAGAGGACAGAGGACAGAGGGCAGAGGGCAGAGGGCAGAGGGTAGAAGACAGAGGACAGAGGGCAGTACGGTCCTCTGAAAGCTATAATTCTTTAAGTTTTTGCAGTACAAAGCGCTGTGCTTCGGGGTCGAGTGCTTTAGATTCCAGTGCGTGTAAGTAGGCTACACGGGCTTCATCTTGCTGCTGCATGGCTTGCAGAGAAGTCGCGTAAGCGATCAGCCAGTCGCCGTTGTCAGGGGCAATATTGAGCGCAGCCTGATAATGACTGATCGCTTCTTTATGTCGCTGCTGGCGTTGCAGCAACAGACCCAAAAATGCCTGATAGCCTGCCAGCGTATCTGCATACGGTAAGGTCTTTTCCATGGTTGTCACTGCCTGAGTCAGCGCGCCACGTTCCAATTGCAAGCGTGCCAGTAACATCGCAAAACCGGACTGATGTGGGTAGATTTCCAATCCTTCCTGCAATATAGTTTCGGCATTTTCATTGCGACCTGTATCCAGCAGCAGTATCACCAGTGCCTGCCTTGCCGCTTTATGGCTTGCATCAAACTGCAAGGCCGCTTCGAAACTGGCTATAGCTTCATTGACTTTTCTTTGCTGTACTAACGCTGTTGCCTTGTGGAAATTCAGTTCAGCCAACCGGGACAGACTATTCGCGATGGATGCTCCGCTTGTTGCCGAAAAATCTGATTCGGTTAAAACTGGCGCTGGTAGCGTTTGGACTGGCAGTACGCCACTTGCCTGAAATAGCGGTTTAACGGGGGAAAGTAAATATTTCAATTCAAGACTCAAATGTTGAGCCGGCGGAATCGCGCTCGCATTGGGTACACCAGCACTTTCCACATGATGGATGACACCCTCGGTAAACAGCCTGGGTTTGAATATCTGCCGCCATTGCAGCTCGGAAATACCATTTGCCAGCAGCCAGGCGAATGCCAGCGTAAACACCAGACCCAGCAAGGACAATTTGCGTCGGTGTGCGGTGCGTCGTTCAAGCTTGTCAGGAATCGAGTCGATGACGCTCTCCTTGGGCTGAATTAATACCGACAACATACCAAGGCTGATTTACATTGCTTTGGTTAGCCTATTATATACAAAGCAATTTAGTTTGGACTTGAATTTAGCGCTTGAATGTTGGGCAACGAAAAGATGTTGCCTGATCTATGCGGCTTTAGGTATCAAAGGGAGTGGCTAATGCACCGTGCAGACCATGCAGGGATCGAACGAGCGCACGATATGTTGTACGGCCAACGGAATATCTTTTCCCGGTAAGGCTGGGGCACCGACCAGAGCCTGTTCCAGAGCGCCGGGGGTATTGGTCGTGTCGCGGGGAGAAAAATTCCAGGTGGTGGGTGCGATAATCTGATAATTGTATATCCGTCCGTTATGTACATGCAGCCAGTGTCCCAGACTGCCGCGTGCAGCCTCGACCAGGCCGAAACTACGGGCTTCTTCGGGCATTTTCCCGTGTACACAAAAAGCCAGACCCGGTCTGAGCGCCTTCACCCAATTTTCCATTACCGGCAATACCAGCGCAAATTCAAGCAGTCTGGCGATGATGCGATTTTGTACATTACCACCATGACGCGCAGTCAGATCACGAATCAGCGGATGACCCTGCACCAATTGGCGCGCCAACGCCCCGGTTTCCATCACCTGACCTGCCAGACGCGGCGCCTTGCACCAGGAATAGGCACCTGATTTGTCCTCCACCGGGACGGTGATGCCCAGTGCGGGCGGCAATGCGGTATAAGGGCCTTCCATCCGGCTATGGCTGACATCTTCGGCTATATCTCCAGGAATGAGGGGTTGAAATTCGCCTACCCATACTCCCGGACGAAACAAATGGGAGGCTTCGTCAGGATAGCTACCATAACTCAGATAACGCCCCGCGGATCGTCCCAACTGGTGTAACTGCAAGTCATAAGCAATTTCCAGGAACAAGCGAAAGTCGCTAGCTGTTGCGGGTCGCTGTTCTTTCCAGGCAAGCAGGGAATCTTCAGAGTCCAGGGCTGCAATAGCTTCCAGTTTATCGCCGAATAACGTCTGTTCCAGAAAATTGCGGAATTGCTGTAATACCGCCAGCATGCGCGCCTTCTCGGCCATTTCCAGCGACTTGGCAGAGCCACCCGGCTGGATGGCTAGCGTATGTGGCCATTTTCCGGCCAGATAGCCCATCAGATGCAAAAAATCGGCGCGAGCGGGTAGCGACTGTCTGGCTGCCGTTCCGGTCACAGACTTGAAACGCGCCTGTGTTTGCACAAACCAGCTGCGTTCGCTATAGACTTCGCGTGCAAAATCCGGCATGAAGTAAAGGTAAAAATGCGTAAAATGATCGGCCAGATTTTCGCAGGCCATAGTCAAGTTTTGCGTCAGACGGCCGTTAGCTGGCAAATGCAGTCCCATCGCACTCCCCAGCGCGGTGGCTGCAGCCGTCGATTGTGCGACAGAACAGATGCCGCAGATGCGCGGGGCAATCACCAGCGCATCCATCGGGTCGCGTCCCTGCATGATCTGTTCGAAACCACGATACATGGGGGAATTGACCTCGGCAGAAACGACACGCTCCTCGGCGATTTCCAGAGAAATTTCCAGGTCGCCCTCCACGCGACTGAAGGGTCCGGCAATCACACGACTCATTTAATTCTCGCCTTTTTGACCATTGGCGGCAGGATGACATGGTCTGAATGGGCGTTTTCCCGTACACGCTTGGGTGTAGCAGATTTTGAAAGTGATGCCAGTGCGACGAACCATGCCTTGGGCATATCGGTGGGCAGGCCTATCGGAATACCAGCCAGTTTGGGGGTTTGCATGAAGGGATGACCGGGATCCTCGAAGCCAGGCTCGGTGCAACCGATGCAGCCAAAGCCGCCGCGTGCACAGGAACCTTCGCCATTCCACAGCCGCATATTGCAGTCGGCATGCGCCTGCGTACCCTTGCAGCCCATATTTTCCATCAAACAGCCCAGTTCGGAATATTTTTCGGCACTGGCTTTGAACTCATAATACTCATTGCGCGGGCAGCCGTGATGCACCAGATGGTCTGAATAATGACGAGGTCGCCCCAGTGCATCGAGTTGCTCTGCGCCAAGCTCACCCAGCGACAGTAGAATCAGCGTCTCGGTGACCCAGTTCGGATGAGGTGGACAACCTGAAATATTGATCACCGGTAAACCAGCCCGGGAACGATAATCGCTGGATAGCAACCCGCCGGGCTGGTCGCGCTCATATTGCAAGCCGCACACGCCGGTAGGATTGCCCTGAGAAAGATTGATGCCGCCGAAGGCTGTGCAATTGCCGATGGCGAGGGTGTAACGTGCCACTCTGGCGAGCTGTTCTACCCAATGCATCATGGGTTTGCCGCTGCCGGACAGGATATGAAATTTACCTGAGTCATGGGGGCCGCGCAGTATCGACCCTTCCACGCATAACACATCCAGACGAGTTTCACCTGTCAGGCAACCCTGGAAAATTTCCAGTACCTCAGCACCCGATTCCATATTCAAGCTTGGATGCCACAAAAAACGCGCGCCCGCAGACTGCAGGGCGACATGCAAATCAGGTGCCTCTGCATTCAGCAGCGAAATACTGCAACCACCACAGCCCGCAGATTGCAACCAAAGTATCGTAAGCTCGTCTGCCATGTTCAGACTTTCTCAAGACCAAAACGCAGTAACTTGGCGCGTAGCCCCACCCTGGAGAGCCCCAGTTCGCTGGCTGCCTGAGATTTGTTCCAGCGGTGGCGAATCAGGGTTTCCTTGAGCACACTTCTTTCCAGATTTTCGATGCGATCCTTGAGTTGTCCCACGCCAGTATCGGTGCTACACACCGGACTTTCCGGTTGCATATCCACCGAGCGCAGCACCCGAGGCGTGAGCAATTCTGCGCCCAGATATTCTCCATCGGCCAGTGCCAGCATACGGATAATTTCATTTTGCAGTTCACGCACATTGCCAGGCCAGTGGTAACTCAACAGACAGTTCATGGCTTCCGCGCTGAAACCTTTGGCGTGCTTGTCTAGCGCCCGAGTCGCCTCAAGCAGTAGATGCTCGGCCAGCGGGCGAATGTCCTGTAACCGTTCACGCAGCGGGGGGATATGGAGTGCGAAGGTGGTCAACCGGTAATATAGATCCTCGCGGAATCGACCATTCATCACATCTGCTTCGAGATTGCGGTTGGTCGCGGAAATGACCCGCACATCCACCTTGCGCGAGCGTGAACTGCCCAGCGAACGAATTTCTCCTTCCTGCAATACGCGCAATAATTTGACCTGAAAGGCGGCTGAGGTATCGCCAATTTCATCGAGGAAAATAGTGCCACCATCGGCCTGTTCAAACAGGCCGATGCGATTGTCGTAAGCGCCGGTAAAGGCGCCGCGTTTGTGGCCAAAAAGTTCGGACTCCAGCAGGCTGTCAGATAAGGCACCACAGTTTTCAGTGACGAATACGCGGTCAGCACGGCCACTGCTATAGTGGATCGCGCGCGCCAGCAATTCTTTACCGGTTCCTGATTCGCCGGTAATCATGATCGAAATATCATAGGGCGCTATTCGCTGTGCCCTCTGACATAACGGGTTGAGCGGGCTATCTTGACTGCGTATCAGACGCAAGAAATCATTGCGTCTCTTGAGTGCCTCTCGCTTGGCTTCCACCCTGCGGCGCAATACCGGTTCTGTAGTACGCAATTCCAGAGTGGCCTGCTGATTTTCCTGTTGCAGGCGATAGATCTCGACCGCTGCACGCACCGAAAGCAATAATGGTTCGGGACGCCAGGGTTTGGTGATGTACTGGTAGATGCCGGCCGCATTTATACCGGCAATAATATCTTCGGTTTCGGTATAGCCGGACAGAATGATACGTACGATGTCCGGCCAGCGATCTCTGACCTGTTTTAGAAATTCCACACCGCTCATGCCGGGCATACGCTGGTCGCACAGGATCACATGCATGACTTCCTGCTCCAACAAACACAGCGCATCCGCCGCATTTGAGGCAGTGTATACGCAGAATTCTTCATCCAGCGTGCGGCGCAGTGATTCCTGTGACCTGACTTCGTCGTCAACCACCAAAACAGCCGGTAAATTCGACACTGACTATTTCCTCCCGAATCTGCGATACAAGGCTAAAGGATAGTCAATTTAAGCACAACCCGAAGAATTGAAAAACCATGCACTTCAGACTAGCTAGTATTTTTTTGTTGGATCCCGGTGGATGCCCAACTACACCTTCGCTGTGCACATGATAGCAAACATTTCTCAAGCCATTTGCGAAATTTTGACTGTCGTCCAGGTAAGCGCATGGCCTTATTCTAACGGGCATGGCAAATTGCCACCCCTGATGATGAAACCCATCATGCCCGTTTCCCTCTCCCCATCCCTCTCCCGCAAGCGGGCGAGGGAGAAGA
>CAIRBC010000087.1 GCA_903876685.1 uncultured Nitrosomonadales bacterium
CCCAGGGAATCAATGATTTCTTTCAGTACCAGTGGTACGCTGACAGACGCCAGCTTGGCACCCAGCAACAGCAGCAGTGACACTAAGACCCGTCCGCGAAATTCCCAAAGATAGGGAAACAGTCTGCCTATGGCACGTAGATCGGCTGGTATGGGAGGCTCTGAAATGCTTTCAGAAAATCGGTGAGGGGATCGTGACATTGGGGTTTTCAATTCAGGATTTTTGCTTGATCGCCAGCACCGCCTGATTGCGGAGGGTGCGTAGTAATGACAACTGCTGTTGTGACATTCCCAGGCTGTTTATCTTGGGCATATCCGCATAGAATAATCCGACTGCCTTGTCCTTCAACATCACCGGCAGCAGTACAAAACAGGGAGCATTGATAACTTTGCGATACCAGGCGGGAATTTTGTCATTAATATTAGGTGCATGCGTATCTTCGATGGCGATGTCCAGTCCCTTCACAATAGCCAGATGAAACACATCCGGTACGAAAGTCACGGGAAAATAAAAACGTGGTATCACCGATTCTACACCGGCACCGAAACCGAATCGGGCGACCATCGCATTCCGGCTGTTATCACGCGTCAGTATCAGGGCTCGACTAAAGCCCATGCCTCGATACATGGTTTCCAGTATCATCTGCAATATATCATTGAGCCGGTAATCACTCACCAAAGAGGTGGTGACATCCTGTATGCCAGCGCCCAGTAAAGCTTCGGTATTAGTGGGACGGGTTCCCGGAAATATCCCTTCATTTATCTCGGTAGCCGTATGATCCAGTTGGGTAATACCCTCCAACTCGTCTGCATTTTTAGCGATTTGGGCTTCATGCGATTTCGAATTCCATATTCGTACTCGATTCAACAAGGGACTCTTCGCAGTTGCTATACCCAATACACCTGAGCGGCGTGCCAGTTCTGAAAGTCCGAAGTCCAGAGCACCAGCTAATTCCTGTTCGGTCACTGGATTGACAATTTCATAGCGTTTTATCAGTTCGCGCAGTTGCTGGCTTTTTTCCATGGGGTCAGTCGAGGAGGAAATTTCGCACAGTTCATGGGCGAGATTAACCGTTACCGTCAAGTACTCAATATCTCCATGTATCGACTGAAGTTTGCCTGGTGCAAGCTTGCGCATTCCGGCAATCAGTCTGGGAGGGAAATTCCAGTTGCGAGCCACACCCAGTCCCAAGTCAGTATAAGTTATCCCCAATATCTTTACGGCGGCCTTATCTTCGCTTTCACCCTGCTCGATCAGACGAGAAATTTCCTGGTTCTCATCGAAAAAATAAAAAATGGCCAGCATTTTCCCCAGGTTATGGAACATTGAACATACCATAATTTCTTCAGCATCCCGGATGTTATGTCCGACCGAAAGTTGCGCGGCAACCATGCCCGCAAAAATTGCCCGAATGACTTCATCCTTGAGTTGCATGGACTGTGATTTATTCTGCATGAACTCCATCAGGATCAGCGAGGAAGCAATACTGCGCACGGTTTCAAAACCGAGAATGACCACCGCCTTGGAAACCGTGTTGATAGTGCCCCCAAAATGGCCGTAATTGGCGGTATTAACCAGTTTCAACAATTTATTGGTTAGCGCAAAATCTTGCAGGATGGTGCGTGCGAGCTTGCTGGAACTACCCGATTCAGAAGAAACGATCTGGTTTATTTCAGAAATAATGTTCGAAATGGCAGGAAAGTCTTTTTTGCTGCGCATACGGCGCATCAGAAACTCGAGGGTACTGTGCTCATTACCATGAATAAAGGGAAATTCCTGAATTTCGCCCAGATAACTCTGCAAAACCTGCTTCATGGCCTGAGCACTCAGATAGCGATCCTTTGGTTGAATCGCCAGCGCCTTGAGAATAATCGACTCAAAAGATTCGTCTATCTGATCGTTGATCATCGATGGCGAGATAATATTCTCTTGTTTTACAAAATATAAAACCCCAAGCACATCGTTGTCAGAAACGGTACATTGTCCAGTAACCATTTCGTAAAGTACCGTGCCTAGCGAATAAATATCGGAAAGCGCGTCACCGTTTTTGCCGGAAATAATTTCGGGTGCCATATATCTCGGCGTTCCGTTGAAAGAGTGGGATTTTTCAAGGTTGACCGAAGTCGCGGCTAGACCAAAATCCATCACCATCGGTATCCCGCTGGCAGAAATCATGATATTGGCGGGTTTGATATCCAAATGAAACACGCCTTGCGCGTGAGCACAAGCCAATGCCTCCAGTACACCGCAGGCAATTTCTGCCGCTTTGGCCAAAGGGAGAATATTTTGCTCTTTCAGCAGTTGCGCCAGTGTTCTCCCCTCGACATACGCATAAACCAGATAAGGCGTACCGTGGTGTTCGCCTGAATCGTACAACGGGATGATGTTAGGATACAAAAGCTTGCTGACAATACGTGCCTCATGAATTAACTGCTCGGATTGATAATCCAGCATATGTAATGTCTTGATGGCGACTTGCCTGTCAAGCTTTGGATCATAAGCAAGATAGACTGGCCCCTGCCCCCCCTTCCCGAGTTCTTTGAGGATTTCAAAACGACCAATGAGTTGTTTGGGCATGAATGGGTTAGTATGAACGATAAGTACAGGTATCAGGCAAAATGCATGACGAGTTCAGCTAGCCTTTATATTTTACACTATTAACGCCAAGTATTAATGAGTTAGTTTTCAGCCACAAGACGGCTTGCTGTCAAACAGGTTAAGATTACGACTCGGAAGTGCACCACTTGATCGACAAGAAAGGCCATAAGTCATGCAGGAATCATCCTATCTGGAGGGAAATAAATTTCTCGCCGAAAAGTTGCACAGTCTATCCTTGTTGGGATCGGTCAGCGATAGACATATCAGGGATATTCTGGCTTTCAGCAAAATCAGAAAATTTGATGACGGAGAAATGATTACCGTTGAAAATTCTTTCGATAGCTGGTTTTATATTCTATTTTCCGGTGCGGTCAGAATTATTAAAAGCGGAAAGGAAATTGCCCGTATCGATGAAATAGGCAGTGCTTTTGGCGAGCTTGCGGCCATCGATGGCAATGTACGTTCAGCGTCGGTTCAGGCAATTGGCCCGACGGTTTGTCTGTCCATCGATACTTCTTTCATGAATGAATCGGCTGAACCGTTGCAGCATGCGTTATTTGTGTCTACGCTGTACAAACTGTTTGCTGAGATCGTTGCCAGGCGACTGCGCTCGACCAACGAGGAACTCGCCAGGGTGCGCAAGGAGCTAGAAACTTTGAAAAAAAATAAATGCTTATAATAATTTGGCAGCGCGTAGCCAGCTACTGACAGGTTTTCTAAAAGATGTGAGTGGCTGATGATTTCGCATCAGTTTGCATAACCGGTAAACCCGGCTCAGCAGCACTTATTACCGGCATTTTGTTGATCAATGCCTCAAATTCTAAAAGTGGCAGCGCTTTACTGAACAGAAATCCCTGATAAGCAACGCAATCACGATCTTTGAGCAACTTCAACTGTACCGCCGTTTCCACGCCCTCGGCGATCACATGCAGATTAAAGTCATTTGCCAAATTAATGATATTGCTCACCAGCAGCGCGTCATCACCATCGCGTGTAATGGCTTGTACAAAGCTATGATCAATCTTCAGTTGATCAATGGGGAGTTGTTTTAGGTAAGACAATGACGAATAACGAGTTCCAAAATCATCCATCGACAAGCAGACACCGAGCGCCTTCAGCGCATGCATTTTTTGGATGGTACCGACCAGATCATCCAGCACCATGCTTTCGGTTAATTCGAGTTTCAGGCGCGCCGGATTTATGCGATATTTACCTAACCGGACTTTAACACCAAAAACAGTAATACTGTTTATTTCAAATCCAATTTAATCAGGTGAAATTTTCAACCATATGAATATTAACGATTATATATTTTGACG
>CAIRBC010000088.1 GCA_903876685.1 uncultured Nitrosomonadales bacterium
ATTATATAATCAGTAAAACCAATTTCATCAGATAGGGTAACCTTGGCAATTTTTCTGCGCGGAACAGACTGCATGAATTCGTTATCGAGCAATTTCCAACCGTCCGGTACCGCCGTCTGCTCAAAGTTGAGTTCGAACGGTTTGCGTGACTCGCGCGCCACTGTTTCGGCAATATTTTGCTGGCATTCAGACATGATCAGTTTGCTCCTACTTTTTTGAGTTGTGTTTCAGCCTGGGCAGGTACGGTGCGAAGCTCCAGATTCTGCTGGCGTGGATCCTGTGTCAGCAGGTCGCCATCAGGTGTCGGGAACATCAGTGTCGCGTCCGGCGCTTCCTGCGGCTTCCTGAGTGAAAGCTTACCAATGACGCCCATTGCGCCCTTGCTCATTTTCTTGACGTTGATCTTGATGGTAATTTCACCGGGCTTGCCGGTACTATCTACTGCGCTGACCAACTCGGCTAGAGAATCAGATGCCAAGTCCAGGAATGTTCCGCCATGCAAATGGCGTATGGTATCGATGATTGATCGTGACATTTTCAGTCCTTTAAAAAATTGCCCGCTGGATCGGCGCGGGCTTCCCGTGTTGCGTGATTCATTCGGTAATTCTGTTGCCGCGCTCATTGTTGTTTGCTAAAATGCACGGCATGAGCACACTTACATTTGACACACTAGATGCAACACGCCGCTTGCGTGATGCCGGTTTCGATGAGAAGCAGGCTGAAACAGTTGTGCGCGTGCTATCTGACGCGCAAGACAGGCTGATTACCAAGGATGATTTAAAGCTTGAAATGATCGCCTTGCGTGCCGAAATGCACGAGCTTGAATTGCGCCTAACCATAAAGCTCGGTGCTTTCTTGTCCATCGCCGTCGGTATCCTGATCGCCGTTTTGCGCGTGGCGCACTGATCTATTGTAAATAACAGCAGTGCATGGATGTTTTGGGTGCTTGGCTTTGCTACAGCTTTGCATTCGGCCATTCCGGGAGCAATTTTATTGAGCGACATTCGTTTCTCCCTGGGTGAGTGAATAGCTGCGCATCTGGCACCGGAAATTTTTAACGCTCGATGGCATTAACTCGCAATCATTCGCGGCAATCATCAGCGCGTTGGCCAAGCTGCGCATTTGCGCTGGCGTCATGTCGGCATCCATACCGGGAAAATTTTCAATCGTCGCCATGGGTGCGCCGTCGAGTGTCAGCGTATGCAAAACTACAAGCTCACTATCCATCACTATCTCCTAGGTTAATTCGTCAATCAGCATCAGATAGGCGGCTGGGCGTAAACCAGCTGGATCGCAGTCGTTCCGGGTATCCATTCCGGGCTGCGGGCACTTGCTTCGCCTATCTGATGCAGATTGCAGGTATCAGCTCGGTGGGTTGAGGTGATAGGATGTAGTATAGTTTAACTAAACTTATAAGTAAAGTTTTATTAAACTATTTTTACAAAAAAATAATTGTATGGGTAGCCGGTGAATTGGTTGGGAGGTTGAGCAGCACCATTAAGATTGACTGGTGGGAATTGCGGAGAAATTGACGATCTAATCGGAGGATCGGCATTTCGGCATAATGGGGATATAATGCGACCATGGAAAGACAACTAGAAATCGAATCTATCGAGGGAGAAATTGCCCTGGTAATCCAGTATCAGCCCGGAAAAAGTGAGGCTTTGAGCGTACTGGCGGGTGCTATGCGCCTGATAGAGTCGCTGGATAAACTGGATCACTGCTTGTTATCCAGCATCGACAGTGCGCTTGAGCCAGTTTCTATACTGAACGATGTGCAGCACTCATCACTTAAAATCCTGTTGGCCAGAGCGCTCAAAAGAATACCAGATGAGCTTATTTCAAATATGGATTGGAAAAAGTGGGTAGGAGGAATACTGGTCAAAGGAAAGTACAAGCTGCTAGACAAGATTGATGCAGACGCTCCCCAGATCAGGCAGGTATTAATTGATCTGGAGGATGATTACAAGGCAGCGCCGGTCGGCCTGATAGGGTTCACGCCTCCATCCGTGGCAGATGTGCTATCTGCCCTTGATGGAGTATCAAAGGCTCGTTCTGAGCTGCCAATGCATAGCGTCACCATTCAAACTGATCTTGGCGATATATTATTGCCAGAGGTCGTTATGCCTACAGTTGAGTCAGATGTATCGCCGCAAAGCACCATCACAAATTCAGGGATAGAATTTTTCAAGGTAAAGTCAACTGATATGATAGGTCAATCACAATGGACGATAATGAGAAATGGCCGCGCCGTAAAAGTGGATATGTTGCACCAGTCATGGATTGACGCGTATCAGCGCAGATTGCATGCGGTTTTACCGGGTGACAGCCTTGAGTGCCGTTATGAGGAATCTGTTGTATATGATGCCAGCCACAACGAATTAGACCGAAAACTGGCGATTGTAGAGGTTATCAGGATAATCTCACCGCCGGTTCAGCATTCGCTTATTTGAAGTCACTGTCGGCTCGCGGCGTAAAAAAACCGCCGGGCGGCGGTTGGCGCGTGGTGGGGAGTGGCGTTTAATGGGTGGATCGGTTTTCTGGCAATGTTGCGGAGATTGCGGGCGTAAAAAAACCGCCGGTGGCGGTTGGTTAGGGTGTGGCGATGGTTATGGCGCTCGGTCAATTTCTTTGTGCGTTCCAACTTTGCGCATTATTGCGGTTGTTCCATTAATTTCAAAGCTGGCCTTATGGCTATGGTTCCGCGTGATGTGAATTGTGTAAATTCCAGGCTTTTTATAACCGGATAGCTTTTCAATTCGCAAACGCCCAAGATGCGGAGTGCGCAGTAAATCTGATAAAGCTTGGGCTGCTTCAGCTTTAATCTCAGACGGTAGCCGTTTAAACCCAGATGTAAAGCACTCTGATGTCGCGTCTACTATTTCGATGCGGAGCATTAGAGGGTTAGCAGGTAAGCTTGAAGATTGTCTGGTTCAGAAAATACTTTTGATGGATCACAGATTAATGGTTTTGCATCAATATCGTGCTCGCCAATATTCCAACGTAGAGAATCGATGGCGGTTTGCAAATCAGCAGCTTGCGCTATCGCCTCAGTATAAGCACTTTCAATTCCATCATCTTCAGTTAATTGGGCATCATTCCTTCCGTGTTGTCTTTTAATTATCAATAGGTTGTATAATTCACCTACCGACTGTTGTGCATTTTCAAGAGCATCCTGCAAACTATTGTCAGGATCAATTATTCCTACTACTTTATTCAAATTCTCATTTGCTTTAACGGCAAAAATGGCATCAGCCTCAATATGGTGAGTAAGTCTAGTAAGCCACGCAAGGGTTCCTTCAATATCACGCAGCAGACCAAGACTACGGGCTGTATCAGCTTGCACATCCTTAGTAAAATTACGCAATTCAGCACGTTCAAAATTTAGTGTAATCAAAATATTCCCCATTTATTGTTTATGTTATAAGTTTTTTTATTGTTATTTTGGCAATCTGCAAAACAATTAAGTTCAATCATACAATTTTTCCACCCCGCTTGACTATAGGTCAATCTACCAATCAGACCACCAAACCCGCACTTACAGCCC
>CAIRBC010000089.1 GCA_903876685.1 uncultured Nitrosomonadales bacterium
TCACCAGATAATAGAAAATTAACAAGAAAAAAAGAGAAATTTCTCTATTACAAAACTAGTACGCTGCAATATTATGATTATATTGATTAAAATTTGGTACTTGTTAAACTCCGGTTAGGTCGCCAAGCAGTAATCGGGAAAAGGATAAGTTGAAATGCGCTTCTATATAATCAGGTTTAAGTTTAATGGCACGTTCATAACTTTCCACGGAATCTTCTATGCGTAGCAGTTGCTTCAATGCCACGCCTTGATTATTAAATCCTTCCGCATCCTTTGGTTGGAGGGAAATCGCCTGTACTAAGCTCCTGACGGCAGCCTCCGGTTGCTTGAGTTTTGCAAGTAGTATGCCGCGACTACAGTAGGCCTCAGCATAGTCAGGTTGGTGCAGGATGGCCTGATCGTAGCTGTCGAGAGCAGCCTGATGTTGCTGCAATTCCTGCAAGACGTTTGCTCTGTTGAAATAAGCTTGAGCATAACCGGGATTAATGCGGATAGCCTGATCATGACTTTCAATAGCCGCCTCCAGCAACCTTAGTTCCTGAAAGCATACGCCACGATTGGCATAAGCTTCGGCAAAATCCGGCTTGAGGATCAGCGCTCTGTCATAACTTTTAACCGCTGCCTCCAACTGCTTTAATGCTCTGAGCGCATTGCCACGGTTTGAATAGGCTGGTGCGTGGTCTGGCTTGATGGTAATCGCCTGCTCATAACACTCGAGCGCACTTTGAAATTTTTGTAGCTCCATCAGCGTATTGGCGCGACTGAAGCAAGCCTCAAAGTAATCCGGTTTAAGGGTAAGCGCCTTTGCGTAATCTTCGACAGCCTCATCCAGTCGCTTGAGTTCCTTCAAGGCATTGCCCCGGTTGAAAAAGGCGATCGCATAGTCCGGTTTGAGGGAAATCGCCTGGTCATAACTGTCGATAGCGGCCTCAAATTGATTGAGCATTTTCAATGCGATGCCACGGTTAGCGTAGGCTTCAGCATAGCCTTTTTTATAGATTAGCGCCTTGTCATAACTTTCAAGCGCCAGTTTCCATTGCTGCTGCTCCTGTAAAACGACACCACGGTTAAAATACGCTTCAGCATATTCAGGGTTAAGGGCAATGGCTTTGTCATAACTGTCAATTGCGGCGGCGGATTGTCTGAGTTTCTGGAATGCAATACCCAGGTTGCAATGCGCCTGAGCATTATCTGGCTTGATCGCGTTTGCCTGTGTAATCCACTCGACAGCCCCCGTGTAATCGTTTTTTTTGGCGGCGATCACGCCTAAAAGGTGTAGTGCTTCAAAATGCGCGGGTTGGGTCTTGAGAATTTCTACGCCGATGGCTTGCGCTTGCTCAAGCAATCCCTGTTTATATAAAAGGATGCCCAGTGGTAATGAGGTCAACGCGGATTTTTGAGAGCTATTGTTTAATTTTGCATGCATGAAAGTTAATCGCATCACTGCTGAGGAATTTTGGAGCGGATTGCCGATAATGCCTTAAATTCTCTATACATCATACAAGAATTATTAGCAAAAAATCAGTTTAAAGTCAAAAAGGTCGCGGTAAATTTGTTTTCATCCGGCTACGCCCCCCTCGCTATGCCCCCCTCTCCCTAACCCTCTCCCACAACTGGGAGAGGGGATAAGTCGGTTTTATTTTATTCAATACTAATCAGTATGTTATGCGAAGAACAAATTTACCGTGTCAAAAAGGTTGACTTGACAGAAAATTAAAAAATGTTTGCCTCAGTGATAGAGATCAATTTTCAGAAATTCTGCTTTACAGGCATAATAGGCAACTAAGGCAATTTCTGATGCCGTTTACCCCTTTTTGAAAATCAATCTGGAATTCCCCTCATGCAGATAATCGACGACTATCAACCAGACTCGTCGTCTGTGCGCCCGTTGATTGCACCCTTGGTCACGGACAAAAATCCTGCAGCAACCCAGTTGTCAATGAAGTTTCAATTAGGCTTGACATTGCAAAAGTCCGGGCAGCTTGCCGCAGCTAAAGCGCTGTATGCACAAATTATCCAGTTGCAACCTGATCATTTTAACGCACTGCATTTACTGGGCATCATCGCCGCGCAGGAAAATGATGCCGAAACTGCGCTTAAACTACTCCTTTCCGCACTGGAAATAGATAAAAATAATGCTGAGCTATACAACAACCTTGCTTATACCTATAACCATTTAAAACGATACCCACTGGCGGTCGATTGCTGCACCAGCGCGATTGCGATTAACCCGGATTATGCCGAGGCCTACTGTAATCTGGGGATCGCGCTTGAAGCACTCAATCAACCGCAAGCAGCACTCAGGAACTTTGACCAGGCTATTTCACTCAGGCCAGCTTATGCCGAGGTTCATTATCAGCGCGCCCATATACTGACCGTACTCGAACAACTGGATGCCGCTATCGTCAGTTATGATCGAGCCATCGCGCTAAAGAATAATTTTTTTCAGGCGTTCCACAACCGTGGTCGCTGTCAGGCAAAACTGGGAAACTTTGTTGATGCCGTAGCAAGTTACGACCGTGCGATAGCATTAGATTCCCATCATGCTGAAGCTTATTACAACCGTGGCAATGCGCTGATTCAACTTAGGCAACTTGAGGCGGCTATCGCCAGTTATGACCAGGCGCTGGTCATTAAACCGGATTACGCGGCGGCCTGCTCAAACCGTGGTGCAGCGCTGGTGGAACTGAAGCAATGGGCACTGGCAATAGCAAGTCTGGATAAGGCAATCCTGCTCGATCCGGCTTATCCGGAAGCCTATTACAATCGTGGCATAGCTTACAGGGATTTGCATCAGACTGCGATTTCTGTCATGGATTTTACACGGGCGGTTAACCTTAAGTCTGACTTCGCCAATGCACATTTTAATTTAGCCCTGTCCTATTTGCTGTTGGGTAATTTTGCCGCAGGCTGGCCTGAATATGAGTGGCGCTGGAAACAGGGAAAATTAAAAAACCGTGTCAGAAATTTCAGGCAACCGCTCTGGTTGGGCACTGAGTCGCTGCAAGACCGGACGATACTGCTTTATAGCGAACAGGGTCTGGGCGACACCTTGCAGTTTTGTCGCTATACAAAACAAGTGAATGATCTGGGGGCTCGCGTCATTCTGGAGGTACCACCTCACTTGATGAACTTACTGGGGACGCTGGAGGGGGTCGCACAATTGGTTGCAAGTGGTAACGAGTTGCCCATGTTTGACTACCAATGCCCGTTGTTAAGCCTGCCGCTGGCCTTTAACACCGGCATGGATAATATCCCGGGATCGCAGGGTTATATTCAATGTGATATCAGCAAACGTGAGCAATGGCACCTCAAGCTGGGCATGCCGGTTAAACCGCGTTTAGGGTTGGTCTGGAGCGGGAGTTCAGTGCACCAGAATGACCACAACCGCAGCATTCCGCTAGCGAATTTCCTCCAGCTACTACCAGAAGGTTATCAGTACCTGAGCTTGCAAAAAGAGCTGCTCAAGGAGGATCAGCTCACATTGGATTTACGCCCCGACATCCTGCAGTTGGGCGCACAGTTGCAAGACTATGCCGATACGGCTGCAGTGATCTGGCACATGGATTATATCGTTAGCGTCGATACCAGCGTTGCACATCTGGCAGGCGCAATGGGCAAGCCTGTGGCAATCCTGTTACCGTTCAATCCGGACTGGCGCTGGATGCTGGAGCGGGAAGACAGTCCCTGGTATCCGAGTGCGAAACTTTACCGGCAGCAACAACCGGGAGCTTGGGAGAATGTATGCCTACGCGTGAAGCGTGATCTTGAAAATCGTCTACCTTTAAATGCACCCTCAGGGATTTTGTCTGCAACCCAGCCTGCTGACCTGCAAATTCAGGATAAATTTGAGCGAGGCTCGGCCTTGCAGCAACAAGGGCAGCTCGCTCTCGCCAGGATTTTGTATGAGGAAATTCTCGTATTACAACCGCTACACGTTGCCTCATTGCATCACTTGGCTTTGCTCGAAGCGCAGTCAAATAATTTGCAGCATGCAACCGAGTTGTTGGGCAAGGCTCTCAAACTGAACCCGCAAGCTGCGCGGATGCATCATCATCTGGGTCAGATCCTATTAAAATTGAAACAACCTGCGGCAGCCCTGGCAAGTTTTCAAACGACGCTACAGCTCAAGCCGGATAATGCCGAGGCACATTTCAATGCTGCCAATATTTTGCAGGAATTGCAGCAGCCCGAAGCGGCACTTTCGCATTATAAAGAGGCGCTCAGACTCAAGGTGGATTTTGCAGATGCCTACTTCAATTGCGCGAATACCTTAACAGAATTGAAACAGCATCAGGCAGCGCTTGAGCATTATCAGCAGACACTACGCTACCGGGAGAATTTTGCACCCGCTTGGCTTAACCACGGCAATGCTTTGCAGGCGCTAAAGCAGCATCAGGCTGCACTAGAAAGTTTTGACAAGGCGCTGCAAATTGACCCAAGCTATGCAGAGGCTTACAATAGTCGTGGCAATGCATTGCAAGACTTGCATCAGCACCAGGCTGCACTTGAAAGCTATGGTCAGGCGATATGCCTTAAGCCGGACTATGCAAAAGCTTATTATAACCGTGGCAGCATATTTCTGGAGTTGCAGCAATACCAGGCTGCCGTGGAGAGTTACGCTCAGGCCATCCTGCTCAAGCCTGATTATGTTGAAGCCTATATTAATCGAGGGAATGCACTAACACAACTCAAGCAACTGGAGGCTGCCGTCTGGAATTTTGAACAGGCTCTGCTCCTTAAGCCTGATCATGCTGAAGATTTTTATAATCATGGGGTGGCGCTTCAACAACTGCTGCGAATAGAAGCATCCGTGGCGAGTTATGAGCGAGCCATTGAACTCAAACCCGATTATGTTGACGCGCATTTCAATTTGGCTTTTTCTCGATTACTGCTCGGAGACCTCAAAGCCGGGTGGGTAGACTATGAATGGCGTTGGCAGCAGGAAAATATGCGGCAACGACTCAGGAAATTCATTCAACCCCTTTGGCTGGGAGCGGAACCGGTGCATGGACGTACCATTTTGCTGCATAGTGAACAGGGGTTGGGAGACACCTTGCAGTTTTGCCGCTATGCAAAACTCGTCAATGATCTGGGTGCTCGCGTGGTATTGGAAGTGCCACCGCCCTTGAAAGCATTACTGGGAACGCTGGATGGCGTTACTCAATTGCTTGCCAGAGGGGAGAAGTTGCCCGATTTTGATCTGCATTGCCCGTTATTAAGCCTGCCGATGGCATGCAATACTGAACTGGCTAATATACCTGCGCCACCGGGTTATATAGGTAGTGATGCCGCGAAGGTCGCACAAGGGCGTGCAAGTCTGGGTAGCCAAACCAAGCCTCGTGCGGGGTTGGTCTGGAGTGGCAGCACGCTGCATATCAATGATCAGAACCGAAGTATTTTATTAAGGGACTTTGTCAATGCTTTGCCAGAGGGTTTTCAGTATCTGAGCCTGCAAAAAGAGGTACGCAAGGAGGATCAACTGGTATTGGATTCTCGCACCGACATCATGGCTATGGGTGACCGGTTGCAGGACTATAGCGATACCGCTGCACTGATCGAACTGATGGATATCATCGTGACCGTTGATACCAGCGTGGCGCATCTTGCAGGCGCAATGGGTAAACCGGTGTTAATCCTGTTGCCCTTATACCCGGACTGGCGCTGGCTTCTGCACCGGAGCGATAGTCCGTGGTATCCAAGCGCTACACTCTACAGGCAAACGGAAATCGGTGCTTGGGAAAGTGTCTTTGCACGGGTTAAGGCGCATCTATCTGCTTTGTTATGAGATTTGCCTTGATTGGAATCGGTGAGATCAGTGGGTGATGACGTTGTAAATTGGTCTTGCTGTCGATTTTAAAAGAGTTAAGCGATATCATTTCATCGATGCCTCTGTGAAACTTGCAGTTATAATGGCATTACACTTACCTTATGGTTAACTGTCGATGTATCAGAGTTATTTTGGTCTGAATGAAGCGCCATTTTCCATCGCACCGGATCCGCGTTATCTGTACATGAGCCAGCGTCATCAGGAGGCTTTGGCGCATCTGCTGTATGGTGTCGATGGCGGCGGCGGGTTTGTGCTGCTCACCGGGGAAGTGGGTGCTGGCAAGACCACCGTATGCCGCTGTCTGCTGGAACAAATCCCGGAATCCTGCGATGTGGCGTATATATTTAATCCCAAGTTGACGGTAGCGGAATTGCTTTCGACCATCTGCGCAGAATTTGCTATCCCTTATCCAGCAGATAACCAGAGCATCAAAATTTACATCGACTGCATCAATACTTATCTGCTCGACGCACATGCCAGGGGGCGGCACACGGTATTGATCATCGACGAGGCGCAAAATCTCGATACGGCGGTGCTGGAACAGTTGCGCCTGCTTACTAATCTGGAAACCAACCAGCGTAAGCTGTTGCAGATCATATTGCTGGGTCAGCCAGAGTTAGCTGTGTTGTTGCAGCTTCCGGAATTGCGTCAATTAGCGCAGCGGATTATTGCGCGCTATCACCTGGGACCGCTTTCCCGGCAGGAAGTGGCGGCCTATGTCCGGCACCGGTTGGAGGTTGCGGGCACACAGCGCCAGTTGTTTTCGACAGCCTTGATGGGACGGTTGTATCGGCTGAGCGGCGGCATTCCGCGCCTTATTAACGTGCTGTGCGACAGAGCCTTGTTAGGCGCTTATGTACAAAACAAGGAGCGTGTTGATCGATCTACACTCAGTCGGGCAGCGGGCGAGGTGTTGCAAAAGCCGCCGCGTCGCAGTTTGCTATGGCCACTGCTGGCTGGCTTGCTGCTGAGTATTTTACTGGCAGCCGAATTTTATCGCACACCGGTGCAGACCCGTGTCGTAGCACCGCCGATCCCGAAGCCGGCAGCGGTGATACCGGTTGCTTTGGAATGGCCGCAGAATGTGCAACGTCAGCAGAGCAAAGCGCTGGCTTTTGCCGCGTTGTTTCGCGCCTGGGGTATCGAGCCCAGGGTAGGCGATGAGTGCCCTCAGGCAGAAGGTTTGGGTTTGCGCTGTCTGACTGCGCGTGGCGGGCTTGATGAGTTGCGGCAGATAAACCATCCTGCGGTGCTGCAATTACACGACAGCCAGGGTCAGGAATTTTATGGCACTTTGATGCGCCTGGATGACAAAATAGCTACCATGACGTTGGGTTCGACCAGTCTGGTGGTGGCGACTATCGCCCTTGCAGAACAGTGGTCGGGGGATTACACCCTGTTATGGCGCGTGCCGCCCGTCACTCATAAGAAGATCAGACCAGGAGAGCGCGGTTCCGATGTGGAATGGCTGAGCAGGCAACTCGCACAACTTTACGGTAAACCGGCGGAATCCAATAACAAACTGGTCTACGAAGGGGAGATGTTGCGTCAGGTAAAACAATTTCAGCTGGTTCAGGGATTAGCACCAGACGGTTCGGTCGGTGCTCAGACCATGATGCGTCTGAGCGGCGCAGCGGATTCCACGGCACCCAAACTGACCCGCCAGACTGGAGGTAAATAGCCATGTCCTATATTCTGGAAGCGCTAAAAAAAGCCGATCAACAGCGAAAGCGCGGCACCACACCAGGCTTGCCCGCAGCGCAAGGGGAGTTACGGCGTCCCTTTCAACCGGTGTATTACGGTTTGTTTGCAATCGTTTTGCTGGTGGTCGGCATGCTGATTGGGTGGTTGCGTCCCTGGCAAGCAGAACCGCCGAATCCGTCATCCAGTATCGCTAAAGTCCCTGAGGTATCACCGGAGGTGGTCAAGCAGAAGGTTCAGGAGTTGCCATTGCCAAACAAGCCTAAACCTGAAATCCCGAAGCCGGTTGAAGTTCAGGTGGTCAAGACTCAGTTGGTAAAACCGCAACCTGCTGACCTGCCGCAGTCGGCCGTCGTCTTGGCATTCACCGAATTACCGGATCAGATTCAGCGGGAAATTCCTGCCATGGCGGTACAGATGCATGCCTATACGCTCAACCCTGTCGATCGTGTGGTCAGTATCAATTCGCATATGTTGGGTGAAGGTGGGTTGCTGTTGCCGGGGCTCAGGTTAGAACAAATTACCCCGGATGGCATGATATTCAGTTACAAGGGATATCGTTTTCAACGTGCCCTCCATTAACGTGAAACTCGCGCAGCGATCGTCTTCTCCCTCGCCCGCTTGCGGGAGAGGGATGGGGAGAGGGAAACGGGCATGATGGGTTTCATCATCAGGGGTGGCAATTTGCCATGCCCGTTAGTCATTCAATCAGGATAGATTCAAAGGCATCATGCAAGGGGGCTTGTGCGTGAGGGCGGAAAGCACAATAGACGTTTAACTGGCTTCAGGAAATCTCTACCGATATCATGCAGTCGCATCCTGTTCCCGCAGCAATGCGTGAAGCAAAGAATCTGCCGGTTGATTCCCGCCAGCGCAAAGGCATCAGACTCAAGTAGTGATCCGGGAAGACGACCATTCCGCAAACATAACGCCTGGTTTCTTCCTGCCACAGCAGTGCGCGACATACTCCCTTGAGTTGCAGCAAATAGACGCGAGCTACCGGACAAAGCTCTGCGGCACAACAGACACCACAGCCATTACAACTCGTGCCATAAGCAGGTTTTTCCGGCGCAAGCGCGTGTAATTCGATAAATTTTGTTTTAGCCATTCGTGGTTAATCTTAAAAAATTCTGTAAAAAATTTGGCAGGCGCACGTTTGATATAATAAGGCTGAGCCAGTCGGGATTATCTGGGATAATCTCGGTTCAGTCCATTTACAAGGAATGCAGTGGTGAGAATATACCAGATTAATTTTTCCTACATACCGGTGGAAGATCGCCTGTTGTTCAGGTTTAACACGCAAGATCGTACAGAATTCAGGATGTGGATGACTAGAGCCAATAGCTTGAAAATGCTTAATCTTTTGAATCAGGCGATGAAAGTCAACTGGTTAGCGCAAAAAAATGATTTTGGTCAACCAGTAATGCAGGCTGTGATGGATTTTAAGCGTGATGCGGTGTTGGCAGAAGCAGATTTTTCAACCGCCTTTGCTGCCGAAGCAGTTTCTTTACCATTGGGAGATCAGCCGGTATTGATGGCTGATCTGGTGCTGGACTTATCGCAGGAGCTTCCTACCCTGACTTTTCAATTGACGATAGGTAAAAATGTCAGTCTCAGTATAGATTATGAATTGGGTCTGATGATCGGCAATCTGCTGTCCGAGGTGCTTTGTAAAACGGACTGGGGAATAGAGGCTGTGGGTGTGTATCAGATAATGCCGGGTGGAACAACTGGCGCTGCGATGATTCATTAACTAACGGGCATGGCGCACTGCCGCCCCCTATGATGAAACCCGCCATGCCCGTTCCCCTGATGTTCATCAGGGAAATTACGTCGCTGCGCGTGTTTCATGTTAATAACGTTAACGTGAAACTCGCGCAGCGATCGTCTTCTCCCTCGCCCGCTTGCGGGAGAGGGATGGGGAGAGGGAAACGGGCATGATGGGTTTCATCATCAGGGGTGGCAATTTGCCATACCCGTTAGAACCAGTCGTCCATGTGAGTACAAGCGTACCCGTGATATATCGCAAACTGGTACCAAAAATCTGTTATATTGGGCTGTAACTGCTAGGGATGCTTCAAGAAAATGTCAGCGATACACCGCCTATTTTGGCACGATGTTCAGTACTGAGTGCTTTTTTTTAAATTTTAAATTACCTCGAAAGCGAATGGAAAATAAACAATCGAGTAATATCAGGTGGCATCATGCCACGGTGACTCGCAGTCGCAGGCAACTATTGAATGGGCATAGTAGCGTGGTTTTGTGGTTTACCGGATTATCAGGTTCCGGCAAATCATCAATGGCTCATGCGGTTGAAGAGCGACTGTATCAGATGAATTGCCGTACTTTTGTGCTCGATGGCGATAATGTGCGCCACGGTCTTTGTGGCGACCTGGGTTTTTCCGAGGCTGACCGATCGGAAAATATTCGTCGTATCGGCGAGACGGCCAAGCTGTTTGTTGAGGCTGGCATCATCGTGCTAACGGCTTTCATATCGCCTTTTCGTGGGGATCGTCAGCGAGTACGTTCGTTGATGCCACATGGTGAATTTGTGGAAATTTATGTCCGTTGTCCGTTGGAGATTTGCGAGGGGCGTGATGTCAAGGGATTATACAAGCGCGCGCGCGCCGGGTTAATCAAGGATTTTACCGGTATTTCATCGCCCTATGAGGAACCCGAGGTGGCGGAGCTAACCGTGGACACTCATTTGCTGGATATAGATCAATCGGTTGATGCCGTAATCAGGTTGCTGCGCAACCGGGGAATCATCGCCAATCAGGATGATTGCTAATCAGGAAGATTGGGAGTGTCGGCTGGACAATCTATTGCCCGCATTGGTTAATTTTCCGATGGAATGACCCGATACGCTTTAACCATTTCAACGAGGAATTATCGAGCGTAATAATCAGTTGCCATATCAAACAGGCTGCTGCAACAGTCAGTGTATCAATGCTATGGTAAACTTGAGTTTTTTGCGATACTATAACGCACAATCATGGATATGTTACTTGAACTTGATGGGGATGGCATGGCCAGGCTTGAGACGGAGCGTAGTCTGGTAATGGTAATGCCCTATACCGATACTGAAATGGCGGTGCGTGCGGCTAAACTTATTGTCAGTCGCGCGGCTTGCGAGGGTCTGCTGGTCGCGGTCAAGGATAAGCAAAAGTCAGGTTTTATTAGCGTTGCAAATCAAATTTTCAAGGCTAGCGGTTCGTTGTTATTTGGTTATGTGGCTCAAGATGCATTTTCCGGGCGAGAGTGGGGCAGGCGAGTGTTAGCGGCTTTTCAGGAGGAAAAGTATGGCTTGCTTGGTTTTAATGATGGCAAGTGGGCGGGACTGCTTGCTTCGTTTGGCGTGGCTAGACGCACATGGGCTCTGCAGAATTATGCAGGAGACTTGTTTTTTCCTGGTTATCAGTCTCATTATGCCGACGCAGAATTGACCTTGCTGGCTATCCAGCAACGTGCCTATATATACGATCCAAATTGTGTCATGGTAGAAGTAGATTATGGTAAAGATGCAAAGGATAATAATCCGGTTGATAGACTGGTTTTTGCTGAACGTCGAAATTCAGGCTTTGATCTGAAAGTCAGCAATCAAAATCTCCTGTCTTTATTTTCATAAAATCAATAGGTTGATATTGTTATCCACCCTCATGAAATGTGTTTTGTAGGATGTGCTGCGATATTAACGTGAAACTCGCGCAGCGATCGTCTTCTCCCTCGCCCGCTTGCGGGAGAGGGATGGGGAGAGGGAAACGGGCATGATAGGTTTCATCATCAGGGGTGGCA
>CAIRBC010000090.1 GCA_903876685.1 uncultured Nitrosomonadales bacterium
GCAACTTTCGCGTCAATATTTTCCGCCAGCGCAACGATATCGCCATCGTGATTCGTCATATCAAAGGCAATATCGACAAGGTGGAAGACCTGCACCTGCCGTCAGTGCTTAAAGAATTGATCATGGAGAAACGTGGTCTGGTGCTGGTGGTGGGTGCAACCGGTTCCGGAAAGTCCACCACGCTGGCCGCCATGATAGAGTATCGCAAGAACACCAAGAGCGGCCATATCCTGACCATAGAAGATCCGATCGAATATATTTTTGGACATGGCAAATCCATCGTCAACCAGCGTGAAATTGGCACCGATACCCTCAGTTACGAAAATGCGCTGAGCAGCGGGATGCGCGAGGCACCGGATGTGCTGATGATCGGCGAGGTGCGAGATCGTGAAACTCTCAAACATGCGCTAATTTTTGCACAGACCGGCCATCTTTGCCTGACCACGCTGCACGCCAACAATAGCTACCACGCGCTCAACCGCATCGTGAATTTTTTCCCCTATGATTCCCGGCAAAGCGTGTTATCCGACCTTTCCATGTGTTTGCGAGCGGTGGTTTCGCAGCGCCTGATACGCAACGTACAAGGCAAACAGACTCCGGCGGTGGAAATCCTGCTGAACACGGCGCTCATTGCCGATTTAATCAAGAATGACGAAATCGAAAAAATCCGCGATGCCATCGAGAAGAGCGTGTCTGCCGGTTCGCAAACCTTCGAACGCGCCCTGTACAAACTGTTCAAAAGCGGCCAGATTACCCGCGAAGAGGCGATGCGCAACGCCGATTCGGCCAGTAACCTGTCAACGCTGGTTGATTTCTCCGAACGCACCAGCACCCTGAAGGTGCCGGTATTCGATCCGGAACAGGGAGCACCTAAAGTTGCTAGCCATCAATCCGATTTTAGCGCGATCAAACTCAATCTGGATGAACCTAAATGAACCCGTCAAACCTGTCTGAAACCCTGAACCTTGCGATACAACTGATCCAACGCCGTTCACTCACGCCTAAGGATGATGGATGCCTGGAAATTATCGGCACGCGACTGGCGCGCTGTGGCTTCAACCTGGAAAATATGCCCTACCATGAGGTGGAAAACCTATGGGCGAGGCGCGGCGAATTTGGCCCGCTGGTGTGCTTTGCAGGGCATACCGATGTCGTGCCGACCGGACCGCTGGACAAGTGGGATAGCGATCCGTTCAACCCGGAAATCAGGGATGGAATGCTCTATGGACGCGGTGCTGCCGATATGAAGGGTTCCTTGGCGGCTTTTGTCTGTGCGACTGAACGCTTCATTGCACAATATCCACAACATCGTGGTTCCATCGCCTTGCTGCTGACCTCGGATGAAGAAGGGGTGGCGATTGACGGCACGGTGCGCGTGGTTGAAGCCTTGTTGCATCGCTGCGAACTGATTGATTATTGCATCGTCGGTGAACCTACCTCGGTGAGCAGAAGTGGTGACACCATCAAAAACGGTCGTCGCGGCTCGCTTTCCGGCACACTCACCGTCAAGGGCGTGCAAGGGCACATCGCCTATCCGCATCTGGTAAAAAATCCGATCCATCTGGCAGCGCCGGCGATTGCCGAACTCTCGGCTACCGTCTGGGACAGCGGCAACGAATATTTTCCGCCCACTTCCTGGCAAATATCCAATATTCATGGTGGCACGGGGGCGACCAATGTGGTACCCGGAACCGTTGAAATTCTGTTCAATTTCCGTTATTCAACGGCCAGCACGGTCGATGAACTGAAAAACAAAGTTCATGCGATACTCGATGGTCATGGTCTGGAATATGAGTTGCTCTGGGAATTGTCGGGTAACCCTTATCTGACCCCACACGGCAAACTGGTGGAAGTGGTCAGTGCTGCGATACAGGAAGTTACCGGAATCACCACTGAACTTTCAACCGGCGGCGGCACTTCGGACGGACGCTTTATCGCAGGTATCTGTCCGGAAGTGCTCGAAGTAGGGCCGCTTAACGCCACCATTCACAAGATCAACGAATGCGTAGCGGTAGCCGATCTGGACGAACTGAGCCAAATCTACTTCCTCACCCTCAAAAAATTACTCGGCAAAGGCGACGCATGAGCCATTATTTTTCCGGTGCGACGGACAAGCTGCAGACCCTGCGCGATTGTTTGCGTTTTGCGGTGAGCCGCTTCAAGGAGAGCAAGCTTTTTTTTGGCCATGGCAGCAACAATGCCTATGACGAAGCAGCCTATCTGATCCTGCACACGCTGCATCTACCACCTGACAGACTGGAACCGTTCCTCGATGCGCGCCTTACCGATATCGAACTTAGCGAGGTATTGAGTATCATCCAAAGCCGTGTAGAGCAACGCATACCGGCGGCTTATCTGACCCATCAGGCATTTCTCGGTGACTTTAGTTTCTATGTGGATGAGCGTGTCATCGTACCACGCTCTTTTATTTCCGAATTATTGCTGGCTCAACTCTCACCGTGGATAGCAGAACCCGATGAAATAAGCAGCGTACTGGATTTATGCACCGGCAGCGGTTGTCTGGCGATACTCGCCGCCCATGCCTTTGTTTTTGCAGAAATTGATGCCGTTGAACTGTCTCCCGCCGCACTAAATGTTGCAGAACGTAATGTAGCTGAGTATGACTTGCAGGATCGTGTGCATCTAATCGAGTCAGATTTATTTTCAGCTCTGGAACACCAGCAATATGATTTGATTATCAGCAATCCACCCTATGTGGATGCCGCCTCTGTCGCTGAATTGCCCAGTGAATACCTGCACGAACCGAAACTTGCGCTAGGCAGCGGACTGGATGGTCTGGAGGCAACCCGCAAAATTCTTGCTCAGGCGGCAGCTCATCTCACCGACAATGGGATACTGATCGTGGAAATTGGCCATAATCGCGAAGTCCTGGAAACGGCATATCCTGAATTGCCCTTCACCTGGCTGGAGGTCAGTGCAGGCGACCAGTTCGTATTCATGCTGCACAAAAACGACCTGCTTTAATTTTTTTGATAAGCTATGAAAGCCACCACTGCCCGCGTAGAACATTACGAAAACTTCCCAGTTGGTTCTATTTTAATGCCCAGGCGGCTACGGAGACCGGTTGCGGCCATTTATAATTTTGCGCGTGCCGCAGATGATATTGCGGACGAAGGCACTCTGTCGAATGATGAACGCCTGCGGCAGATCGATGAATTTCGCGCCGAACTGGAACGTATCGCCGAAGGAAGTGCGCCGCTAACCGTACTGTTCCAGAGACTGGCGCTTGAAATAAAAAATTATGTGCTGCCAATGCAGCCTTATCATGACCTGCTGGATGCCTTCTCTCAGGACGTATTGCAAAAGCGTTACCCTAATTATGATGAGTTGCTGGAGTATTGCCGCCGTTCTGCCAATCCGATTGGAGCACTGCTGTTACATCTTTATGACGAGGCAACTCCGGTTAATCTCGCTTATTCGAATGCCATTTGCACCAGCCTGCAATTAATTAATTTCTGGCAGGATGTGGCGAAGGACTATGCAATCGGGCGTATTTATCTGCCACAGGACGAGATGGCGCGATTTCAGGTTAACGAGGCACAAATTGCTGAAGGAGTGGTTGACGACGCCTGGTGCAAGCTGATGCAATTTCAAGTGGATCGCGCCCGCGCGCTCATGCAATATGGCGCTCCTCTAGGCAATATCCTGACCGGCCGTATCGGACTGGAAATGCGCATGATAATCGCGGGCGGTCTGCGGATACTCTCGAAGCTGGAAAATGTACAATTTGATATGTTTCGTCGCCGTCCAGTCCTGAAAAAGCTCGACTGGGTTATCATGCTGGCGAAAAGCGCACCTTACTGAAATAACTATGACCCCAGACCAATATTGCCAGGAAAAGGCCGCGAACAGCGGCTCCAGTTTCTATTACAGCTTCTTGTTTTTGCCTGCGGAAAAACGTCGCGCCATCACCGCACTCTATGCTTTTTGCCGCGAAGTGGACGATGCGGTAGACGAGTGTTCTGACCCACATGTTGCCCGCACCACGCTAAACTGGTGGCGCGGGCAGGTTAAGGATATTTATACGGGAAAGCCTCAGCACCCGGTGGCACTGGCATTACTACCCGTAGTGAGAAAATATGCGCTGGCTCAAGAGCAGTTTCAGGAAATCATCAGCGGCATGGAGATGGATATAGACCAGCCGCGCTATCCTGATTTCAATGCCCTGCAATTGTATTGCTATCGAGTCGCTTCGGTAGTCGGACTACTTTCTGCGACGATTTTTGGTTATCGCGACCCGCAGACACTGGTTTATGCACATGACCTGGGCATCGCTTTTCAACTGACCAATATCATTCGCGATGTTGGCGAAGATGCACGCCGCAACCGTATCTATCTGCCGATGGACGAATTAAGCCAGTTCAATGTGACTGCCTTGGATATACTCAAGTCACGCGAATCAGAAAATTTTCAAAAACTGATGGCCTTTCAAATAGACCGCGCCCAACGCTATTACCAGCAGGCGCTTGCCCATTTACCCGAGATTGATCGCAAGACACAACGCACCGGACTGATCATGGCTGCCATCTATAGCACTACGCTGGAGGAAATTATTGCCAGCGGCTGTCATGTATTGAAGGAGCGCGTCTCCCTCACCCCGTTACGCAAACTCTGGCTGGCTGGCAAAACCTGGTTGAAAACGTGAGGCTAAAGTATCGGTGATTAACCCGCGTAGCCCGGATGGAATGAAAGGGAATCCGGGGTTGTCAATCCAGGCAACCGTGAATCCCCCACGATCCGATTTTTCCCGGATTCGGGTCTGCCATATCCGTGTTGCTCTCCTGAAAATGACTGTGTGCTCCCCGGATTCCGGCCTCCGGCCTACATCCGGTCTACGGTCAGTTAATTTCCCGGCAACCAGCGGCTAAGTGTTTGACGCAGCGCTTGCATGCCTACCGGCTTGGTTAAAAAATCATCCATGCCATCTTCAAAACTGCGTTGACGCACTGCATCAAAGGCATCTGCCGTCAAGGCGATAATCGGTATCCGCGCCTGCTGATTATCAATTTCCCATTTCCGGATATTTTGAGTGGCCAGATGTCCATCCATTACCGGCATCTGTAAATCCATCAAGATCAAATCCGGCCGCATCTGACCATCCGTAACTGCCGCGACGGCCAATTGTCCATCATTCACCGAGGTTACGTTTAGCCCCAGTTTCTTTAACAACGCCTCAATGACTTTGCGATTGATCGCATTGTCATCTGCCACCAATACCCTGCCAATCAGGCCGTTTTGCGGAACAGTATCATTCTTCATAATGGGTTGCGTTTCAACAACGGTAACCCGCACCTGAATCCAGAATCGTGAACCATGACCCTGCTCACTCTCAACGCCCACTTCACCACCCAACATGCGCGCCAAATGACTCACAATCGACAAACCCAAACCGGTGCCGCCATATTTACGGGTCGTGGAATTGTCTGCCTGCACAAAAGGCTTGAATATCAGATTAAGTTTATCAGGAGCAATACCGATGCCGGTATCCTTGACTGAAAACTCCAGCAGGGCAGTATCGCCTGTACGTTCCAGTTCGCGCCCTTCAATATCGATGCTGCCTTGCGTGGTAAATTTAAAGGCGTTACCCACCAGATTGGTCAGCATCTGGCGAATCCGATGGGCATCCGATTTATAATGCTGCCCCCTGGCACCATGCCAATGATCCCTGATCAGCAGATTTTTTTCACGCGCTGCACCTTCAAACAACAGGTTGGATTCGTGTATCAGTTGTTCCACTGAAAAATCGCGCGACTCCAGTTCAATTTTATTTTCTTCAATCTTGGATAAGTCCAGAATATCATTGAGCAGCGTCAATAACGACTGGCCCGAGGACAGCACCGTGCGCGCATAATCCAGCCGCTCCTCCTCGGTCAGGTCTGGCACTAACAATAATTGCGCCATCCCTAAAATGCCATTCATCGGCGTGCGAATCTCGTGAGACATGGTCGCCAGAAATCGGCTCTTGGCAACATTCGCCTGATCGGCTGCTTCTTTGGCGTCTATCAATTCCAGCATACGTTCATTGACCTTGCGTGACATCGCATTGAATGCAGCCGCCAGTTTACCCAGCTCGTCATCGCCTTCTTTCACCGGTGCCGGGCTGAAATTTCCGCCGGCAACTTCATAGCTGGCACGAGTCAAGTCCACTAGTTGGCGGGTCATCCACCATACCAGCGCAGTCAGCACCAGGAAGGACAACAACAATTCCCCCACGGCGATCAGCGCACCTTGCGTGAGCAAGGTATTTTGTGCAACAAAAATATGCGCCAGATCCAGTCCGAAATGCAAAGTACCCAGTTGCTGTCCCGCCATATAGATCGGCTTGATCACGTGGTAATCGGCCCGTTCCGAACGCTCAATTCTGAAAATATCCGGATCTGCTTCCGGCAAGGGTTTTGCCTCAGGCCAGCCACTGCTGGCAATACGATGACCCGCCATATTGGTGACCACCAGATAGCGTATTCCTTGACTGTGCTGACTTTCACTCAATACCGAGCGCACCGTAGCATAGTCACTCTGCGCAAGCGGTGCCACCAGCGCTGCTGTCAGAATCGGGGTGATCTGAGTTGCCTGCTGCTCCAGTTGCTGTGCCATATAGTCATGCATCAAACGCATACTGTTCGATACCAGCACCGTCAGCATCAGCGCTTCGACTATCAAAGCCACCAGTAAAAGTCGGGCGCGTACCGACTTGAAAGGCAAATTCATTTTAGACTTTGTCGTGTTTCCGCTGCAAACGGATCCATTACACTCAATTCCTTGGGTAAAAGCTTACGATAGCCCTTCAGTTTATATTTGGCAAAATAAGCCTTGCCCTCTTCCGATTGTGCAAAGCTTTGCAAGGCTGCCTCAATAATTGCCTTGCGCGACAATTGACTGCTATTGAGCACATAGACCCGCCCGGCCAGCGGCTCACTGACCACCAGCAACCGCAACTGTGTCTGCACTTCGGGCGGCAGACTCTGATAATTTGCCATTGAGGTAAACCCGGCTGCAGCCTGCCCTTCCAGCACAATATTGGCGACACTATCCGAGGCGCTCACATAACGCAAAGTCTGGTTCAAGCCATTTTTTTTCATCCAGTGCTGCCCCCACAACGTAACCAGTGAGGTGGGCGACAACCCCAATACCGGCTTATCCTTCAGATCGGCTGCGGTCTTGATCGATCCTTTCTCCGCAACAAAGGCCAGAGCCTTGAATTCTGCACTATAGGTTAGCAAAGGAATGTAATTGGCATCGGTTTCTGCCAGACGCGCCTGATGACCAGTCGTCACAGCAAGATCGTAATCCTGATGCAACATACGCTTGGCAAACTCTGTAAAATCAGGTGCAGTAACCACTTCTACCGGCATACCCAAAGCCTTTTCCAGATGCGCACGCAGTGGCTGATACATTTCCAGAATCACCCGCGCACTGGTATGCGGTGCGATACCCAGCCGAAAAGACTCTTGCGCCTGAAGATGACCAGAAAACAAAAAACATAAACCGACAAGCCAGAAACGTGATTGCAGAAATGAAAACATGACAGATTCCCTTTAGTGAAATTTTATTTTATTGAACAAGCGCAAGCAAATCAATGGGGGCAGAATAGATTAATCTCTTAAATTATCATACGGCACGATGCGCTACGCTTGTTGACTCCCTAAAATATTACCTTTTGTACTTAATATTCATACTACTACTCCCCTACTGGCACTGAATCAGGTGTCGGCTTGGCTTCGGACTGCTTGGGTTCCATCGACTCTGGCTTGAGGCGCGCTGCGGCTTTTTTCGCTTTCAGTCTATCCTTTATTTCAGCAGCCTTGACTTCAACTGCGGCCTTGTATTCCGTCTCCAGCCATTTTTCCTCTTCGGCTTCGGCTTCTGCGGCCTGCTCTTCGGTAATCGGCGTTGCCACATCATCCTCAGTTTTGAAATCCGGATCGTCTTTCAACTCATCCCCTTCATTAGCTACCTTTGCCTCCCCCCCTGGACCGGATGCCCTGTCTTCATCTCGTGCCTTGAGGCGTGCAGCCCGCGCCTGTGCACGCGCCAGCTCTTCAGCCTTGAGACGTTCAGCTTTTGCCAGTTCTTCAGCTTTGAGACGCTGCGCTTCTGCCTGAACTCGTGCCATTTCTTCCGCTTTAAGACGTGCCTCTTCAGCTTTGAGTCGTGCCGCTTCTGCTTCGGCTTCCTGCTTGATCTTGAGCTCTGCTGCACGGGCTTCAGCAGCAGCTCGCGCCTCAGCCTGCACACGAGCCTTTTCCTCCGCCTTGAGGCGCGCCTCTTCTACCTGTGCTTGCAGCTTGAGCTTTAATTCCGCAGCGCGTGCTTCTGCGGCCGCAATCGCCAGCGCTTTATCCTGAGCAATTTTTTCTGCCTTGAGGCGAGCCGCCTCCGCAATTTGTGCATTTCTAAGTTCGATGGCTTTGGCTCTGGCAGCGGCACGAGCGGCTGCCTGTGCCTGCACCCTTTCCCTTGCCTCTTTTGCGGCACTACTGCGCCTGGCGCGAGCTTCCTGTAGCGCTCGTGCTTTGGCAGCCTTGGCATCAGCTATAGCCTGCGCCTTGGCTCTTTTCACTTCCTGTAGACGTTCTATTTCAGCCTGTTTAGCGGCTGCTTTTTCAGCAGCTTCTTTTGCGGCTTGAGCAATTTTCGCTTGCCGTGCCTCTTCTTTAGCTTCCTGTTCAGCCTGGAGCAGCAGCGAGGCAGTCGTCTGTTTTTCCGTGAGCAAGCGATGCTCCTGAAGATTGATTCTGGCGAAATGACCGACTTTTATGCCATTTTTAGCCGCACTTTCTGACAATTCTCCCACCGAGAATTGAGGCTGCACCTGCGTTAAAGTCAGGGTGTCGACCGCGCGTTCTGTCGCACCCAGCAGGGAGCCATTCAAACTTTGTACCGGTGCTCCTGAATCCTTGACATAGGCAACCAGCTTATCGCCGGGTTTCAGCAGCGAATCACTGCCGGCATCCAGATAGAGTGTTTTTTCCTGGATGCGAACTATATGAGCAGCAAAGGGCACCTTTTTCAAACTGTCTTGCAAATCCTTGACGGCAAAATCCAGCAAGCGGTTCAGCGCCTGTCCGGTTTCGGTTGCATAAAAACTACTGCTACCGAAAGGTTTGTCATTGCCAACCTTCAGTTCCCCTGCTGCCTGCTCCTGATAGCGGCGCAACAACAACCGATCACCGGTTACACCGTCATAAACAGCAAGCTCGATCTCGATAAACCTTTTTTTGGATGCACCCAGTGCTGATCCCAGCAAGCCCTTGCCCTGGGTGGAACTGGCATTTACCACCACGCCGGAAATGAGGAATTGCGCGCCGGTTTTTGCAGCAATTTTCTTGATTGCTGGTATGGCTCCGGCCTCTGGAGGGATGGTACGTCCGTCATAAACCGACAAAAAATCTCCACTGGCTTCAAGACGACTGGATAGCGCAATAGGCAAACCATCGTAAATATTCTCGATATCATCCACATGCTGAGTATTGACGACATCAAATTGGGTGAGGGTAATCTTTTTTTTAAGCTGAGGCACATCGTCTAAGGGGGTGTTGGGTTCTTGTGCAATTTCGAGATACACACGCCCGGCAACGCTGATTTCCGGTTCTACGGCCTGCACTGCATTACCCAGCAGACAGAACAGGAGCAGGCCACTCACCAGCCAATGCGCGCCGCTTGAGTTTCCGGCTGTCATGAGCATCGTCCGCATGGTGTCTATATCCTGCTAAAGCAAGGCCTGTACGCCAGTCAGCACATAGCGTTCAAGTATCCATAACACGGCGAACAGTGCCAGCAGCAACAGGGTGAAGCGCAACAGTTGCCAGGCTAATTTGAGGTAATAATGATTACGGGTAAACAGGTATAACCCACCGCACAACACCAGCAACAGTGTCAGCAGAATCAGGAATAAACGCAGGATCAACACCGCAGTTCACTATGGAAATCAGACGGATTGCAATTGAAGTCGCAAAAATGCAGGCGCATCTTCCACTTTGTCAAACGTGGCATATTCCCAGGCCTGCTCATCGGCGAGCAGCGCACGCAACAAAGCGTTATTCAGTGCATGACCCGATTTATAACCGGAAAAAGCGCCTATCAGCGGATGTCCCAGCAGGTAAAGGTCACCAATCGCGTCCAGCACCTTGTGCTTGACGAATTCGTCCTCGAAGCGCAACCCGTCGGCATTTAATACACGATATTCATCCATCACGATGGCGTTGTCCAGGCTCCCGCCCAAGGCCAGGCCTTGCGCGCGCATCGCTTCGACATCCTGCATAAAACCAAAGGTGCGTGCCCGGCTAATATCGCGTACATAAGATTCTTCACCGAGATCGACCACCACATGTTGCCGGGTATCGGCAAACACCGGGTGCGAAAAATTGATGGTAAAAGTCAGTTTGTAACCATGATGAGGCTCAAAGCGTACCCATTTATCGCCCTCCTTCACCTCGACCGATTTTTTCACGCGGATGAATTTTTTGGCCGCTGATTGCTCGATGATACCTGCTGATTGCAGTAGAAAAATGAAGGTTCCCGCACTCCCGTCCATGATGGGCACTTCTGCACTATCCAAATCGATAAAAACGTTATCTACCCCCAGACCAGCCAAGGCAGACATCAGATGCTCGATGGTGGCGATGCGCACCCCATTTTGTTCCATGCAGGTGGACAGGCGCGTGTCATGTACCAAAGTTGCATGCGCACGAATTTTTTCGACAGGCTTCACATCGACACGACGAAACACGATCCCGGTATTGACCGGTGCCGGGTGCAAGCCGAGCGTGACTTTCTTGCCGCTGTGCAGGCCGACTCCAGTCGCGCTGACTGTATTTTTCAAGGTGCGTTGCTTTACCATGAGCTTGTTAAGCGAATAATATAATTAATTTTAACACATCCCCCGTTGCCTCAGTCCTCTGTCCTCTGTCCTCTGTCCTCTGTCTGTCCTCTGTCCTCTGTCCTCTGTCCTCTGTCCTCTGTCTTCTGTCCTCTGTCCTCTGTCTGTCCTCTGTCCTCTGTCCTCTGTCCTCAATCTGCCTGCCTGCGCAAAAACGACGGTATATCCAGCGTATCCATGCCGGATTTCTGCATCGCGGTGACGGTTGCACGGCGGCCATGACGCATCACGGCAGGCGTATCAATTTCACTGCTCACCGGTTCATCATGCGTACCGGTACGTGCCACGTTCTGATAAACTAATTCAGGTTTGGGCATCTTGACTCGTTGCTGCATGCCCAGACCGGTTGCCACCACCGTCACGCGCAAATCCTCACCCATGCTTTCATCCAGCACAGAACCTACAATGACCGTCGCTTCTTCGGCCGCAAATTGTACGCAACCCATCACCACGTCGAGTTCCTTGAGTTTCAATGAACTGGAAGCGGTCACATTCACCAGTACGCCTCTTGCGCCTGACACATCCACATCTTCCAGTAACGGACTGGCAATCGCACCTTCAGAAGCAACCCTGGCACGGTCCGGTCCGGAAGCAATGGCTGAACCCATCATCGCCATACCGTTTTCCGACATCACCGTTTTAACATCTGCAAAGTCCACATTGACCAACCCAGGTACGTTAATCACTTCGGCGATACCTGCAACGGCACCCTGCAACACCCCATTGGCGGCTTTAAAGGCTTCCTGCAGGGTCACATCCGAACCCAATACTTCCATCAATTTCGAATTCGGCACCACGATCAGCGAATCGACATGTTTGTGCAAGGCTTCGATACCATCCTTGGCGAGGCGCGTGCGGTTACCTTCATAAGCGAACGGCTTGGTAACGACCGCAACCGTTAGTATGCCCAACTCCCTGGCGATTTGCGCGATTATCGGAGCAGCACCGGTACCGGTGCCGCCGCCCATGCCTGCAGTAATAAATATCATGTCCGCATCACAGACGATCTCCCGGATCCGTTCACGATCCTCTTCAGCTGAAGCTTGCCCTACCGAAGGTTTCGCTCCCGCACCCAAGCCCTTGGTGATGCTTGAACCTATTTGCAACTGGGTACCCGCCTTGCTGCGTTTGAGTGCCTGAGCGTCGGTGTTAATGGCGATAAATTCAACCCCTTGCACCCCCTGATCTATCATATGGTCGACGGCATTTCCACCGCAACCACCTACTCCAATTACCTTGATGACCGCTTCCTGCGTTTCTGCTTCCACTAATTCGAATAGCATCTTGAATCTCCTTATTAATAATCACTGATTAGTACCTTGCATACTACAATTGCAAGCAGTTACTGACGGTTATGGCGCGTCAGAATGTTCCTTGCACCCATGACTTCATTTTTGACCACACATCGGCAAAGGAACCTGAATTGCTTCTACTTTCCTCATTGCGCTGAAAGTGTTCCAGGCCATACAACAACAACCCCACTCCAGTCGCCATGCGTGGTGTTTTCACCACTTCCGACAGCCCTCCTACATATTTTGGAATTCCCAGTCGAACCGGCAGGTGAAAAATTTCTTCGCCCAGTTCTACCATCCCTCTCATGGCACTGCTGCCGCCAGTAATGACGATGCCGGATGACAGCAAATCTTCATAGCCACTGCTGCGCAATTCCTGCTGCACCAGTCCATACAATTCCTCTACCCGTGGACCAATGACCTCGGCCAGTGTTTGTTGCGACAACATGCGTGAACCGCGTTCACCCACACCAGGAACCTCGATACTGCTGTTATCAGCCAGTTGGCGTAAGGCACAACCGTGCTCGATCTTGATATTTTCTGCATCCTGGGTGGGGGTACGCAAAGCCATTGCGATATCGTTGGTAATCTGATCTCCGGCAATCGCGATCACAGCGGTATGCCGGATTGCGCCACCGGTAAATACGGCAATGTCGGTGGTGCCACCGCCGATATCAATCAGACACACGCCCAGTTCTTTTTCATCTTCTTCCAGCACTGCCTTGCTGGAAGCCAGCGGTTGCAATACCAGCGCATTCACTTCCAGTCCGCACTGATGTATGCACTTCATGATGTTCTGTACCGCCGCCTTCGCACCGCTAACGATATGTACATCGACATCCAGACGCATCCCGCTCATACCTAGCGGTTTTTTGATGCCATCCTGCCCGTCGATACTGAATGCCTGCTCGAGCACATGCAATATTTCCTGGTCGCCGGGCAGACTGATAGAACTGGCGGTCTCCAGTACCCTTTCGACGTCTGCAGGTGCTACCTCCTTCTCCTTGATTTTCACCATTCCATGCGAATTGACGCTATGGATATGGCTGCCGGCAATGCCGGTATGCACCTCATGGATTTTGCAATCGGCCATCAATTCGGCTTCTTCCAGCGCTCGCTTGATCGATTCGACCGTTGCTTCGATATTGACCACCATGCCTTTACGCATACCCTCTGATTTGTGCATACCCATGCCAATGACTTCCAGCGCACCGTCCGGCTTGACATCGCCGACGATAGCTACGATCTTGGTTGTCCCGATATCCAATCCCACTATCAGGTTTTTAGTTTCCTTGTTTCTGCTCATCGCTAGTGCTCCTTATTCAGAAGACAGAGGACTGAGGACAGAGGACAGAGTGAAGCCACGGCGTTTACTAAACGCTGCGGCGCACCCAACCCGCTCATTTGTCTTCTGTATATTGTCATCTGTCTATCCACCCACTGCAAAACCATTGCGGTAACGCATATCTACATGCGCCACCACACCCTCTGTCTTCTGTCCTTCGGTTCCCCGAATCGGGTATGCTTCGACGAAGCGCGCCAAACGTTGTTGCATCTCTTCTCTGCCCAGTTCCAGCAGCATGCCATTGCTCAAACGCAGTTGCCAGGCATGGCGCGCTGACAACGAAAGTTGCGCCACCTGTAATTTCAACACTTCAAGCTGCCGGTTAAACTGTGCGTAGCGTTGCGTCAGTTCCAGTGAATCACTTGCCTGCCCGATAAAATGGGGCAAAAGCTGGTCGGTGTATCCGCTGAATACCTCACCCTGCAGATTGACCAGTTGACCATCATTCCACACCGCCAAAGCCTGATGTTCTTCCAGAATTACCACCAGTTCCGCAGGAAATTCACGGCGAATATTCACACTGCGCACCCATTCCAGCTTCTCCAGTGATTGCCTTAATTGTGTTATGTCTGCAGTAAAAAAATTTCCCCGCAGTTCTCTGCTGATCAGTGCCAGAATTTTTTCAGGTTCTACCCGCTGTGGTGCCACAACCAACCGCACACTATGCAACGGAAACAAGTTACGCACCATCAACTGGTAATAGACCACACCTGACAATGCTGCCAACATCGCCAGATACAGCAAGGCGCTGCTGATCCTGTTTAAGGTAGCAGGGTTATCCCACATGCGCCTGCTCCAGAATCTGCAATACCAGTTGATCGAAACCAATGCCAGCCTGTCGTGCAGCCATCGGCACCAGGCTGTGATCGGTCATGCCGGGCGAGGTATTGACTTCCAGCAGGTAAGGATTTCCCGCCTCATCCAACAGAAAATCCACACGTCCCCAACCGCGTCCCCCAAGCAACTCAAAGGCTTGTCTGGCCATGTGCTGTATATTTGCTTCCTGCGCCGGAGGCAGTCCGCACGGACATAAATAGCGGGTGTCATTGCGCAGATACTTTGCCTCATAATCGTAGAACTCATTGGCAGGCTCAATCTTGATCACCGGCAACACCTCAGAACCAAGCATAGCCACGGTGTACTCGCCGCCACCAATATACCGTTCTGCGATCACCAGTTTGTCATGCCGTGCCGCTTCCAGATAGGCTTTGTGTAGTTCGCTTGCAACATTCACCTTGCTAATTCCGACGCTTGAACCTTCGTTGGCGGGTTTGACAAACAGCGGCAGACCGAGACTTTGCACCACTTCGTCCCAAGCGCTTTCCGCCGTAAGCAAGCGGCAATCTGGCACTGGCAGGTTTCCCGCCTGCCATAGCAGTTTGGTGCGCCATTTATCCATGCCCAGTGCAGAAGCCAGAACACCGCTTCCGGTATAGGGAATTCCGATCAATTCGAGTGCGCCCTGAACCGTGCCGTCTTCGCCGTAACGTCCATGCAGTGCGATAAAGGCGCGTTCAAAACCCTCGTCACGCAACGCATGCACCTCCAGCACAGCCGGATCAAACCCTTGTGCATTCACACCGCAGCGCTGCAGTGCCGCCAGCACAGCGGCACCACTCTTCAAGGATACCGCCCGCTCGGCCGATTTTCCGCCATACAACACAGCGACTTTGCCAAACGATGCCGGATCTATCTTCGTCGATTGGAATTTATTCATGGCTCGCCTACAATTCTCACTTCCGGATGTAGCTTGATGCCGGTCTGCTCCAATACCGATTGCTGCACCAGTTGGATCAGCTTTTCTATATCCAGCGCAGTCGCGTGATTGATATTAACAATAAAGTTTGCATGTTTTTCAGACACCTGCGCGCCACCGATGCATTTCCCTTTCAGGCCGCATTGTTCAATCAGCCGTGCCGCATAATCATTGGGCGGATTACGGAATACCGAGCCGGCATTAGGTAACGACAGCGGCTGGCTAAGAATACGTTTGCCCAGCAACTCCCTGATTTGTTGCCGCGAAACTTCGCTATCGCCCGCCTCGAAGTCAAACCAGGCACCGACGAAAAACTCGAAAAGCTGAGTCGGGATTCCAGATTCCTGATTCTTGACGACACTCCGATAGCCAATCTGGTAATCCTTTGCGGTTCTTTCATGCAACGCACCACCGCGATCGCATACCAATACACGCTTGACCTTCTGCCATGTCTCACTGCCATAACATCCGGCATTCATCGACAGCATACCGCCAACGGTACCCGGAATTCCTGCAAAAAATTCGGCACCGCTCAGATTCTGCATTGCAGCAAATCGCGCCAGCTTCGCACCCGCCACACCGGCCTCGGCATAGATTGAGCCATCCGCTTCACGCTTGAGTACATTCAACGCACCGTGCAGCAGCAATACCGTACCCCGTAAGCCGCCATCGCGTACCAGCAGATTACTGCCGAGGCCAACCACCAGCAGCGGCTCTTCTGACGGCAGAACCTGCAAAAATAACCGCAAATCCTGTAGCTTAGACGGACGGTAAAGTCGGTCGGCAGTACCGCCTACACGCCAACTGGTATAACGACTCATGGGGGCATCAGACTCAGAGGACTGAGGACGGACATCTGAAGACAGAGGACTGAGGACAGAGGACACATCAGAGGACTGAGGACTGAGGACAGAGGACGTATCAGAGGACTGAGGACTGATGACAGAGGACGTATCAGAGGACTGAGGACTGAGGACAGAGGACAGATTGTTGAGCGGCTGCGCCGCGAGTTTTTCTTCTAATTGTTTGCGTATGGTGCCGGGGACATTGCCGATGCTGCCGGCGCCCATGGTGATCACCACGTCGTTGTCTTGTACCATTTGCAGGATAGCCTGTGGCATAGTCGCAATATTTTCGACAAATAATGCCTGCCCTTGTCCGGCAACGCGCAGCGCATACATCAAGGCGCGACCGTCAGCGGCCACGATAGGTGCTTCTCCTGCCGCATAAACTTCCGCCAGCAGCAGGGCATCTACGCCACACAGTATTTTCACGAAATCCTCGAACAAGTCGCGAGTTCTGGTGTAGCGATGCGGCTGAAAGGCAAGCACCAGCCGCCTGCCGGGAAACGCGCCCCGCGCAGCCTGCAGGGTGGCGGCCATTTCAGCGGGATGGTGACCATAATCGTCGATCAGGGTAAAGCTGCCCTTAGCCAGTGGAATTTCCCCGTAAGGCTGAAAACGCCGTCCCACCCCCTGAAATTCAGCCAGCGCTGCCACAATGGCTTCATCTGCGACACCTACTTCCAGGGCAATCGAGATGGCAGCCAGCGCGTTCAAGACATTGTGCCGACCGGCCAGATTGAGGGTAATATCGAGGTCTTTTTGAGTGCCACCTTGCCGGCATTCGGCGGTGAAACACATTTTTCCGCCCTGATGTCGTACCTTTACCGCACGAATCTGCGCGTCATCGCTGAATCCATAAGTACATATCGGTTTACTGATGCGCGGCAGAATTTCGCGCACGTTTGCGTCATCAATGCACAGCATCGCCATCCCATAAAACGGCAAATGCTCGACGAAGTCGACAAATGCCTGTTTGAGCCGGCCGAAATCATGACCATAGGTCTCCATATGATCTGCGTCGATATTAGTGATCACCGCGATGATCGGTTGCAGATAAAGGAAAGACGCATCTGATTCATCTGCCTCGGCCACGATGAATTCACCTGTCCCCAACCTGGCATTGGCACCGCTGCTATTGAGTTTTCCACCAATCACAAAGGTCGGATCAAAGCCGCCTCTGGCCAGCACAGAGGCAGCCAGTGAAGTGGTAGTCGTCTTGCCATGGGTACCTGCAACCGCAATCCCCTGGCGCAAGCGCATCAACTCGGCCAGCATCATCGCGCGCGGCACCACCGGGATCAGCCGCGCTCGCGCTGCCAGCACTTCGGGATTATCCTTGCTGACCGCAGTGGAAATGACCACGGCATCGGCATTTTTAAGATGCTGCTCGGCATGACCAATATATATTTCGGCACCCAGTTGTTTCAGGCGTTGTGTAGCGGCATTTTCAGCCAGATCAGAGCCGCTGACCTGATAACCGAGGTTCAACAGCACTTCGGCGATGCCATTCATGCCTGAGCCGCCGATGCCGACGAAATGTAATTTTTTTACTTTATGTCTCATATTAGTGGGGCGTGCTCACGCCCTGCCTTTCCCGGCTAACTCTGTACATACCATTGCCACGCTCTGCGCCGCCTCGGCTTTGGCCACCCTGCGCGCCTGTTGCGCCATCAAGGACAACTTTATTCGTCCATCCGGAGCCTCTGTAAGCTCCTGCAATAACGCAGCCAGGCGGACTGGCGTCAATTCGCTTTGCGGCAACAACCATGCCGCCCCCCTGCTGCTCAAAAATTGTGCGTTGTGCGTCTGGTGATCATCCACCGCAAACGGGTACGGTACCAGAACGCTGGCCACGCCCGCTGCCGCCAGTTCGGCGATAGTCAAGGCACCCGCGCGACAGATTACCAGATCGGCATCCGCGTAATTCGCGGCGATGTCGTCGAGAAACGGCCGTATATCCGCCTCAACGCCAGCCTGTTTGTATAATTGCTGTACCGAGGAAAGATGCTGCCTCCCGGTCTGATGAATGACGCTGGGTCTAGATTTTTCGGACAGCAAAGCCAGAGCCTGCGGCAAAGTCTCGTTAAGCGCTTTCGCACCCAGACTGCCGCCTACCAGCAGCAACTTGAGCACCCCGCTACGATTAGCATAGCGTAGCCCGGGTTCCGGCAAGGCAGCAATATTGCTACGCACTGGATTACCGCACCAAAACGCGTATGGCAATACTTCGGGAAAGCCGCATAACACACGCTGTGCCAGACGCGACAACACCTTGTTGCTTAAGCCGGCAATGGAATTCTGTTCATGTATGATCAACGGACGGCGCAGTAAGGCCGACATCACCCCTCCCGGAAAAGTGATATAGCCACCCATCCCCAGCACTACGTCAGGACGGCAGCGGAAGATGACGGCAGCGCTTTGCCACAAGGCCAATAACAGATTGAACGGCAAACTTAGCCAGCGCAGCAGACCCTTGCCACGCAAGCCGGAAAAGTTTACCCATGCCATGCGGTAGCCCTGTTTCGGAACCAACTCCGCTTCCATGCTGCCCGGTGCACCCAGCCAGGTTATATTCCAGCCCTGCTGTCGCAGAACATCGGCAACCGCCAGCCCCGGCATAATATGCCCGCCCGTCCCACCCGCCATAATCAGAATAGAATAAGAGAGTGACATCGCCTCTGTCCTCTGTCCTCTGTCTTCTGTCCTCTGAGCAGTCATATTGGCAGCCCCTTGGCGACACGTCTGTTTTCATAATCGACACGCAGTAGCAAGGCTGCGCCTATACAATTCACCATCAGTGCACTGCCACCAAAACTGAGGAATGGCAAGGTTAATCCTTTGGTAGGAATCACCCCCATATTCACGCCAATATTGATAATCGCTTGCACGGTTATCCATACCCCGATGCCTTGCGCCAGTAGCGCGGAAAAGTTACGTTCGATGGAGGCTGCATCGCGACCGATTTGAAAAGCACGAAACAAAAACAGCGCAAACAGGGCGATGACCAGGGTAATGCCGAGCAAACCCAGTTCCTCCGCAATCACTGCCATCAGGAAATCGGTATGTTCTTCAGGTAGATAAAAAAGCTTTTCCACGCTGCGTCCCAAGCCCACTCCAAACCATTCGCCTCGTCCGAAAGCGATCAATGCATGACTCACTTGATAGCCTTTGCCGTAAGGCGATGACCAGGGATCCAGGAAGCCGTCGATGCGTTGCATGCGATAAGGAGAACTGACAATTAGCACATAAAAAGCGGCTGGCAATGCGATCATCAAGGCTCCAAAAACCTTGATATTGAAGCCGCCCAGCCACAACATGCATAACGCAATCGCGCAAATCACCACGAAGGCACCCATGTCCGGCTCCTGCAACAGCAAGGCACCTACCAGCGCCATTACCACAAACATCGGCAGGAATGCCTTGAGAAAATTATCTTTAATTTGCGACTTGCGCACGGTATAACTGGCTGCGTAAATGACGGCAAATAATTTCATCAATTCTGAAGGCTGGAAGTTGAACACAGACAGCGACAGCCAGCGTCGACTACCATTAACCTCGCGACCGACCCCGGGAAGCAACACCAGAAATAGCAACAGTACACCGGACAGAAACAAATAGGGTGCCAGGTTCTGCCAGAGTTGTACCGGCACTTGAAAGGCAATAATTCCGGCAATCAAGCCCGCAGCAATGAAAATACCATGCCGCAGCAAATAATAATAAGCTTGATAACCGGAAATCTTGGCCGCTTCTGCGGTGGCTATCGAGGATGAATACACCATTACCAAACCGAGGGAGAGCAGCGTTATCAATACCCAGAGCAGCAATTCGTCATACTGCGCTTGCGGTGGACGCGTGCGTGTCTTGACGGCCTGTAGCCTGCTGATTTCCCTGGAGGCTGGCATTATCTGGACCACGCCGCCTCCCTGATCAATTCATGTACTGCCTCGACAAACATTTCGGCGCGATGGGCATAGTTGCGGAACATATCGAAGCTGGCGCAAGCAGGTGAAAGCAATATCGCATCACCCGCCAGGGCGAGCCTTGCCGACAGTCGCACCGCATCGTTCATGCTATTCGCAAAAATGACCGGCACATCGCAATCTTGTAGCGCAGCAGCGATCAACGCTGCATCCCTGCCCAACAAAACGACGGCGCGTGCATGCTGTTCCACTACCGGTTTGAGCGGTGAAAAATCTTGACCCTTGCCTTCGCCGCCGGCGAGCAGTACCACTTTACGTCCCAGTCCTTCAAGTGCCGCAATGGTCGCCCCTACATTGGTTCCTTTAGAATCGTCGTAATAAAGCACACCGTCAATTTCGGCTACACGCTCAACACGATGCGGCAAGCCCCTGAAACGCTTCAATGCTTCCAGCAGTTCCGGCATAGGCAGATCTATTGCGCTGCACAGCGCCAGTGCAGCCAACGCATTGGCAATGTTATGCAACCCGACCACCAACAACTCGCTGCTTTTGATCAGACGCTGTGTTCCTTGCATCAACCAAAGCTCCTTGTCTGAGGACTCAATACCAAAATCGCCTGCGCCGACTGGCAAATTCAGACCAAAACTGATCACTGCACTGCCTGAATGTGCCATGCCGATACTGCGCGGGTCATCGCGATTCAGAATCTGCTTATTGCAGCCTGCCAGGATTTTCGCCTTTGCCGCGCTATAACTATGCATATCAGGATAACGATCCAGATGATCCTCACTGATATTGAGCACGGTGGCCGCATCGGCTTGCAGTGATTCCGTCGCTTCGAGCTGAAAACTGGATAATTCCAGTGCCCAGATTTCCGGTTGCTTGGCGCCACGCTCTACCACCACGTCCAGCACAGCCGGGGAGATATTGCCAGCCGCGACCGCGTCACGACCAAGTGCACAGCACAGATGCTCGACCATGCTGGTAACCGTGGTCTTGCCATTTGCACCGGTAATCGCCAGCACTTTGGCTGATGCTCCGGTATATTTGCGCTGCAAGGCGAACAACTCAATATCACCCGCAACCGGTATACCTCTAGCCACCGCCCGCGCTACAAATTCATCGCTCAACGGTACACCTGGACTGATGGCCAGCAGATCGATGTCAGCAAACAAAGCATCGCTGAAGAGGCCGCAATAAATCTGATTTTCTTCAACATAGCGACTCACATCGCTTAGTCCAGGCGGCTGAATACGACTATCCGCAACCCGCAGTCGCGCTCCCTGAGCGCTTAACCAGCGCACCATAGACATACCGGTCTCTCCCAGCCCAAGCACCAGTACCCGGGGATCTGGCGGCAGCGATAAAGCGCTGGATAAGGAAAAGCCGTCTGATAATTGAATAGTTGGTTTCATGTTTACCTCAGCTTCAATGTTGCAAGACCCAGTAAAACCAGCAGCATCGTGATAATCCAGAAGCGAACCACCACTTGCGTTTCTTTCCAGCCCTTCAGTTCATAGTGATGATGCAACGGTGCCATTCTGAACACGCGTTTGCCGGTGAGTTTGAACGAGGCCACCTGAATCATCACCGAAACGGCTTCCACAACGAACACCCCCCCCATGATGAACAATACCAACTCCTGGCGCACGATCACTGCCACTACTCCCAAGGCTGCACCCAGCGCCAGCGCACCGACATCCCCCATGAAAACTTCGGCGGGATAGGCGTTGAACCACAAAAACGCCAGACCCGCACCGGTAATCGCACCGCAGAATATCGCCAGTTCACCCGCACCCGGAATATAGGGGATGCCCAGATATTTGGAAAATACCGCATTGCCGGCAACATAGGCGAAAATGGCCAGCGCACCACTCACCAGTATCGTCGGCATGATCGCCAGACCATCCAGTCCGTCCGTCAGATTGACCGCATTGCTGGTACCGACGATCACAAAATAACTCAGCGCAATAAAGGTAAAGCCACCCAGCGGGAATACCAGAAACTTCAAAAATGGCACGATCAATTCGGTATGCGTCGGCAGACTGGCGACATTCCATAAATAGGCACCCACCAGTAGCGCAATCAGCGACTGCCAGAATAGCTTGGCTTTGGCCGACAGTCCCTTGGGGTTGCGATGTACCACCTTGCGGTAATCGTCTACCCAGCCGATCACGCCAAAACCCAGCGTGGTCAGCAGCGCTACCCACATATAATGATTATGCAAATCTCCCCATAATAAGCTGGTGATGGCAATAGAAGTCAGTATCAGTGCGCCGCCCATGGTGGGCGTTCCCGCCTTGATTAAATGAGTTTGCGGCCCGTCGCTGCGCACTGATTGCCCTATTTTATAGGCAGTCAAGCGGCGAATCATCGCCGGCCCAACCAGGAACGAGATGATCAACGCAGTCATTGCCGCCAACACGGTTCTCAAGGTTATATAATTGAATACACTAAAAAACCTTACGTCAAGCGCAAGCCATTGTGTGAAAGCTAGGAGCATGATTTTTCCTTGTGCAAGTGTTCAGGGTGTTCCACCGCTGAACTTTCCAGATACTTCACCACCCGCTCCATTTTCATGTACCGTGAGCCTTTGATCAGCACGGTAGTATTTTCATCGAGCTCCTGTTCCAGACTTTGTTGCAAATCCATCAGGCTGGAAAAATGCTGCGCACGGTTGCCGAAAGTTTGCACCGTGTTTTCAGATAACGGCCCCAGCGCATAAAGTTTCTCTATTCCAGCGCGCAGCGCGACCCTGCCAAGTTCGGCATGCAGCTCGGCAGCGCTATCCCCCAATTCTCCCATGTCGCCCAGCACCAGCACGCGCCGCCCTTTACGTTGCCCCAACACGCTGATCGCGGCATACATCGAGGCTGGATTTGCGTTATAAGTGTCATCGATCAATTGCACACCCTGCCTGCCGGCTTTGAATTGCAGGCGTCCCGCTACCCCGCTAAATTGTTCCAGACCCTCAACGATAAATTCCACAGGCAGTTGCAACGCAAGCGCTGCGGTCGTTGCCGCCAGCGCATTGCGTGCATTGTGCAAACCGGGTACGGGCATAGTTACACTGAAATTACCTGCTGGTGTTTGCAAGGCCAAACGATTGTCATCCAGTAGTCCGGTTACCGCTGCCGGATGCTCCAGTGCAAAATCCAGCGTGTGACAACCGCCAGCCAGCGTGCGCCACAATGCGGCAAAAACATCATCGGCGTTATACACGGCGATGCCACCTTGTTTCAGCCCGCTAAATATTTCTCCTTTAGCCTGCGCCACCGCTTCGACACTCCCCAGTCCTTGCAGATGTGCGCTGCCGGCATTGTTGATCAGGGCTATTTCCGGACTGGCGAGTTGCGAAAGGTAAGCAATTTCGCCGGGATGATTCATGCCCATTTCGATGACCGCATAGCGATGGCTTGCCTTCAGTTGCAGCAAGGTCAATGGCATACCAATGTCATTATTCAAATTTCCCCGGGTGGCAAGCACCGCTGCATTGCCGCTTGCGGCACGCAAAATACCTGCCAGCATCTCCTTTACCGTGGTCTTGCCGTTGCTGCCGGTAATTGCCACGACCTGAACGTCAAATTTTCTACGCCAGCAGGCGGCCAGTTGTCCCAGTGCGATCCGCGTATCTTCGACCAACAAACAGCCAGCATCGCTGCCAGACTCCGGCTTAGGTACGCAAGCCGTCTGATTTAACAACACCGCTACCGCGCCTGCCTGCAAGGCAGTTGCCGCAAAATCGCTACCTTTGAAATTAACCCCGTCAAGCGCGATAAACAAATCACCGGGATGGATATTCCGGCTGTCGGTAGACACACCCGTAAAGCGCAGGTCAGCGCCGACCAACCGGCCATTAACAACAGTTCCGGCTTCAGAAAGCAGCATCATCCTAGCGCTCCTGCAGACCATTTTTGCAGCATTTGACGGGCAAGTGCCACATCGCTAAAAGGCTGTCTTATGCCGTTTATTTCCTGATATTCCTCATGCCCCTTACCGGCCAGCAACACGATATCGCATGGCTGCGCCTGCTGAATGGCGCATTCGATGGCTTGCTTGCGATCGACGATCACTTGATGGTTGTCGGCCTGCATACCGTCGAGTATCCCGGCAATAATTTGTTGCGGATTTTCGCTGCGTGGATTGTCGCTGGTGACGATAGAATAATCACAAGACTGTTCAGCTACCCGTCCCATCATCGGGCGTTTACCACGGTCGCGGTCACCGCCACAGCCAAACACACAGATTAATTTCCCCCGGGTAGCCGGCGTGACTTCACGCAAGGTCTGCAATACTTTTTGCAACGCATCCGGCGTGTGCGCATAATCGACGATTACAGTAGGTTGGCCAGCCTCACCGAACCGCTGCATTCTCCCCGCGACCGCTTGCATATTATTCAATGAATGAACCGCCTCGTTCAGTTCAAGGCCGGATACCAGCAACACCGCCAAGGCACCCAGTAAATTTTCCGCATTAAATTTCCCTAGCAGTTTGCTGTTGATTTCTGCACTACCCCAGCTCGAATGAATGTTTAATTTCAATCCCTGGCCATTCATCTGTGCCAGATTGCCGTACACCATGCGCACACCAAGACGCTCGGCCAGTTTTAATGCGTCGTCAGACAGTCCATAGCCAATGACCTCGGTGTCACCCTCGCACAAACGCGCTGCCAATTCCACACCAAAAGCATCATCGAAATTAAGCACGGCAAATTCAAGACTTTCCCAGTCGAACAACTTGCCTTTCTGGGCAGCATAGCTTTGCATATCTCCATGATAATCCAGATGATCGCGTGTCAGGTTAGTCAGCAAAGCGACCGCAAAACGCACACCGTTCACCCTGCCCTGTGCCAAGGCGTGCGAGGATACTTCCATCGCCACTGCCTTTGCATCACGGTGCAAATAATCGGCTAACAGGCGGTGTATATGCAGCGCATCGGGGGTGGTATTCGCACTGGCGACCAACCCGCCTGCAGCATCTTCCTCCGGCAAAAAGCCATTGCCCAGCGTACCGATCAGCGCACATTTTTTGCCTGCATCGCTTAGCGCCCGGGCGATCCAGTGACTGGTGGTAGTCTTGCCATTCGTGCCGGTGACACCCACCATCCAAAGTTTCTCTGAAGGTGCACCATAGACTCTATCTGCGATCCATCCCAGGTGGTGGCGCAAATCGGCTATCCCCAGGTTAGGTATTTCCCATTCACTATCCCAGACAAAATTATGTGCCTCCCAGAGCACCGCCTTCGCCCCGTTTGCGATCGCCTGAGCAATAAACCGCCGTCCATCCGTAGTTTCGCCGGGATAGGCGACAAAGATATCACCCGGCTGCACACGGCGACTATCAGAGGTCAGGACGTTGTGCGGCTTCGCCGCGATTTCATTAAAAAACTGCCGCACAGCGGCCCCCCCCCCTCTGTCCTCTGTCCTCTGTCCTCTGTCTTCTGCTGTCATACTTCCTCCTTCAGTACCACCGCAGCTGGCAAGCTCACATTGTCCAGCGGGGCATCGTTCGGCACATTGAGTGCATGCAAGGCGGCTTCCATTACCTTACTGAAGGCGGGTGCTGCAACCAGGCCGCCATAGTAATCGCCGTTATCAGGATCATCTATCATCACCGCAACCACCAGTCGCGGATTGGAGGCAGGTGCAAAGCCTACGAAAGAGGCAATATAGCGATTAATGTAATGGCCGTTTTCCAGTTTATGCGCGGTGCCAGTCTTGCCTGCCACACGATAACCGGCCACCTGTGCCAAAGGCGCAGTGCCCCCGGGCAATACCACCATTTCCAGCATGTCACGCAACTTGCGGGTCGTGTTATCGGAAAATACCCTTTTTCCGACTTCAGGAACCTCCAGTTTCAGCAGGGAAACCTTCTTCAGTTCGCCATCGTTAGCCAACATCGCATAGGCTCTGGCCAGTTGCAGCAGGTTTACCGATATACCATGACCATAGGCCATGGTCGCCTGTTCGATAGGCATCCAGGATTTCGCTTCACGCAATTTCCCGCTGGCTTCTCCCGGGAAATTGCTGCCGGTAGCAGCGCCAAAGCCGCTGTCGGTCAACCCTTGCCACATCGTCTGTGGTTTCAGCGATAACGCAATTTTAGCAGCGCCTATATTGCTGGATTTCTGGATCACTTGCGCAACAGTGAGCTGATCTTCCGGATGCGAATCATGTATTTTCTTGTTACCGATCATCATTACCCCCTTACCGGTGTTGATGACGGTTTCGGAGCGCACCTTACCCTGTTCCAGCGCTATCGCCACGGTGAAGGGTTTCATGGTCGAGCCCGGCTCGAACTGGTCGGCAATGGCACGGTTCCGCATGGTCTGGCTGCTGATTTTGCTGCGATTATTGGGGTTGTAAGCCGGATAGTTAGCGAGTCCCAGCACCTCGAAACTTCTCGCATCCAGCACCACTATCGCACCAGCATGTGCCTTGTTCTTCCTGACTGCATTTTCCAGTTCACGGTATGCCAGGTGCTGTATTTTACGATCCAGGCTTAACATGATATCGTTACCCGGTTGGGGTGGATGAAAGGTGCCCGCATCTTCGACGAAATGCCCGCGCCGATCCTTGATCACGCCCTGGCTGCCGGATTTTCCCGCTAACCTTGCCTGCAGGGTCAGTTCCAGCCCTTCCTGACCATTATCATCCTGCCCGGTAAAGCCGAGCATCTGTGCTGCTTCTTCAGCAGCCGGGTAATAGCGCCGATATTCGCGCTGCAAAGATATGCCGGAAAGATTCAGGTTCATCACTTTTCCAGCCTGATCCGGTGGCAGTTGGCGCTTGAGATAAACAAAGTCATGTTCGGTATCAGATAAATGCTGCTTTACCTCCGCCACATCCATGTCGAGTATTTTTGCCAATTGCTTAATTTGCTGACTGTCCGCCTCCACATTTGCAGGACTTGCCCACGCCGATTCCACGGGAGTACTAACCGCCAGCGGTTCGCCGTTACGATCCGAGATCACGCCGCGATGCGCAACGACTTCGATTACCCGGTTGTAGCGCGCTTTACCTTTTTTCTGTAAGAAATCATTGTCCATGATTTGCAGGTAGACGCTGCGACCGTTCAATCCGGCAAGCAGCATCATCAGCACAAATAATAGGAATGCAGCGCGCCCGCGGGGTAATTCCGCCGTGTTTTTTTGCTGTGCGCTCGCCACATGATTCATGGTTTAACCCTGCCGTCAGGTGTACCCTGTATAAATTGAACTTGCCCGTTTTTCGGCATCTGCATCTGCAACTGCTGTATCGCAATTTTTTCCACTCGCGCCGGTCTGGCCAAAGTGCTTTGTTCGAGTTGCAACTGCCCCCATTCCACATCCATTTGTTGCGCTATTCCCTTCTGTTTCTGTAATTCGTCATACAACTTGCGTGCCCGGTGTTGCGAGGTCACCACACTTAGCGCGCAGCTCAGTACGACCAATAACAATAGCAGATTCAAGAAGGTCGAATTACGCAACATGGCTACGCTCCGCCACGCGCAATACCGCACTCCGTGCACGTGGATTAACTGCCACTTCCGCTTGAGAGGCGTGGATTGCCCGACTGGCCAGACGCATCTTTCCCTGCGGCACTTCGCTGGCACGGATCGGCACGCTGCGCGGCAATTTATCGCCTTCGGCCATGTCGCGCATGAAGCGTTTCACCAGGCGGTCTTCCAGTGAATGAAAGCTGATGACCGCCAAGCGACCACCGCTTTCGAGGTGATTTACACATGCAGGCAATACCCGCGCAAGCTCTTCGATTTCCCCGTTGAGATAAATCCGTATAGCTTGAAAGGTACGCGTTGCCGGATTTTTCCCGGCTTCCCTGGTACGAACCGCCTTGCCAGCCAGCTCGACGAGCTGCCGCGTGGTGCTGACAGGTTGTATTGCGCGCGCCTCAATAATCGCCCTTGAAATCTGCTTAGCAAACCGTTCTTCGCCGTAATCAATCAACACCTCCGTCAAAAATTTTTCATCAACCGTCATTAACCATTCGGCCGCAGTCATCCCGCAGCTCGTGTCCATGCGCATATCCAGCGGCGCATCAAAGCGAAAACTGAATCCGCGCGCCGCATCATCCAATTGCGGTGATGACACGCCCAAATCCAGCAGGATGCCATCCACCTTGCAAACGCCC